>LJCR01003531.1 GCA_001399705.1 Kouleothrix aurantiaca | reverse complement strand
GCCGAGATCGGCGAGCGGCTGGCTGGCGAAGGCCACCGCGTGACGGTGCTCGCCACCGATGCGCACGACCTCGAGTATTTCTGGGATGCGCGCAAGCGCCGGGTTGAGTCGGCTGAGGAAATGCATAAGGGTGTGCGAATCGTGCGCCTACCGGTGCGCCGCGCCCCTGGCCCGCCAATTGTCTACCCCATCCTGCGTCGCCTGATGGTCGAACTCTCGCGCGTGCCGGGCAGCGCACCCCTGCTGCGGCGCATGGCAACCATCACGCCGCGCCTGCCGGGATTGTCCGCCGCGCTGTCGAATGAGCGCTTCGATCTCATTCATACCACCAATATTACGCTCGACTTCGCCGTGGTGCCGGCGTTTCGGTTCGCGCAGAAACACCGCATTCCGTTCATCTGCACGCCGTTTGTGCACCTTGGCGCGCCCGGCGACAATTCGCTGCTGCGCTACTACAGCATGCGCCACCAGATCGACATGCTGAGGCGCAGCCAGCGCGTAATCACCATGACCGGGCTGGAAGCCGATGCGCTCGCTGCACGCGGCGTGCCGCGCGAGCGATTGCGCCG
>LJCR01003526.1 GCA_001399705.1 Kouleothrix aurantiaca | reverse complement strand
GCAAGTCCACCAGCAAGGCAGTGGAAATATGCACGCCACGGCCCATCAGCACCACCTGGTCGAGCTGCGCCATCGGCACCTCGCGCAGCGTGCGATCATCCTTGGTCACAATGATCTGCTGATCTTTCTTGCGAACCTTCGCGCCCTGCTCCTGAACATACAGCGTTGGCATGGTGTTCCTCCTTATTCTTTGGTACGGCGGGCCTTGCCCGCAACCTTGCGCAGCGCCGCTTGCGCTTCCTCAAACGTTTCAAGGCCCTGCTCCAGGCGCACGCCCCGGGCGCGTGGCAGCAGCGCGCGCCCAAGAAATGCCAGCCCGTCGCCATAGTTCACGATCTGGGTTTTTTCGTCATTCAGGCGCAGGCGCAGCACCGCCAGCTGCTGCTGCACCAGCAGCAAGGCCCGCTCGGCCTCGGCCTGGGTCGCGCACATCACTACAAAATCGTCGACAAAGCGCACCAGCCGCATGCCCTGGCTGGTCAGCGCCAGGTCGAACGGATGCAGATACACATTGGCAAGCAGCGGCGAGATAGCCCCGCCCTGTGGCGTGCCGCGCCGCTCGGGGCCTGC
>LJCR01003528.1 GCA_001399705.1 Kouleothrix aurantiaca | reverse complement strand
AAGCAGAAGCGCGGGTCGCTGTGCACCACCCACATAATCGGGCGCTGCGGCGTCGAGGCCGGGTCGAAGTCGAGGCCGATCAGGTGGCGACCCTTGACGGTCGGCGCGGCCGTGCCGTCGGTGTTGACGTTGGGCGTGTTGAAGATTGTGTTCAGCACCTGCACGTTCGTGACGCTGTGCTTGTCGTCGAGCGTGAGCACGTGGATGTAGCCGCCCTTGCCGAAGAAATCCTGCTGGCCGGCGTAGAGCTTGCCATCTGGCCCGACTTGCAGCGTCGTCGGGTGCTTGAAGTTCGCGCCGCCGGGCGTGGTGGCGTCGAAAATCTTGCGCCGGTCGAAGGCGATTGGCACTGCGCCGCTACCGGTGTTGAGCTTGCGGAACTTCCAGGTTTGCACCCAGGCGTTGCCATTGGCGTCGTTCGCGCCAAAGCTCAGAGTGTGCGCGCCCAACGGCAGGGCGTCAAAGGCGTCGGCCGGCAGGGTGAAGGGCGAGCGCGTGTAGGTTTTGGCGTTCAGGCTGCTGAACAGCGCCACCGGCACGTTGTCGTCGAGCCGCCAGTAGCCGTCGTTC
>LJCR01003525.1 GCA_001399705.1 Kouleothrix aurantiaca | reverse complement strand
ATCAGGCGCAGCACGTCGTCGCTGCTGGCGCGCGAGCGCGTGCTGCAGGAATTTGGCGTCGAGCTGGCGCTGGAAGTTCAAATCGTGTAACGGCATCGTTCGCGCACATGGATGAGGTCTACCGTGGCAGAGAAAATTCGCGTCGGCGTTCTGTTTGGCGGTCAATCGGGCGAGCACGAGGTGTCGCTGGTATCGGCGCAGGCCGTGCTCGAAAATCTCGACCCGAGCAAATACGAGATAACGCCGATCGGCATTCATAAAGATGGCCGCTGGGTGGCTGGCACGGGCGCGATGCCCGCGCTCGTCGGCGCGGCCGACCCGCTCAAGCTGCCGGGCGGCGCGCAGGACGCGAGCGACACCGACGCGGGCACAATCGCCAGCAGCGAGACCGCGCTGGAAGCGAGCGGCCTGGCCGAGGGCAGCAGTTCATCAGTTCTCGGCGCGATCGACGTGGTCTTCCCGGTGCTGCACGGACCCATGGGCGAAGACGGCACCATTCAGGGCCTGATGGAGCTGGCCGGCGTGGCCTATGTCGGCTGTGGCGTGCTGGCCTCGGCAGTGGGAATGGAC
>LJCR01003524.1 GCA_001399705.1 Kouleothrix aurantiaca | reverse complement strand
GCATTGCAACCGCCAAATCCCTATTCCCCTTACCCTAAACCCTGCGCTGAAAGCGCACTAGGGATTGTGGGCGCGCAAATACTCGCGCACTGATTGCGCCGCCGCATCCCACAGCGAGGAAGGCTGCGGCGTTGGGGTGAAATGCACGCGCACGTAGTCCATCACCGCTTGCTGCGCCGGGTCGGCAGGCGTACTCACCGGCAGCGGCGTGCGAGCATTCGTGTGTGCCCGCAGATACTCGACAAAGCTGTGCATGGCTGGGTCGTGCGGCATACGTGGCGAGTAGGCGTCGGCCGGTGCCAGCCCGCCGATACCATACGCGCCCATCGCAATCAGCACCAGCACCAGCACGAAGCTGGCCTGCCACATGTTTCGCCGGCGCATGGCGTGGGCGGCGCGCGTGAGAATGGTGCGTTTTAACATACGCGATCTCCTTTCATCTACGCGCTCATAACACCACGATTGGCCGCGCCACGGGTATTACTTTCCGGTACAAAAAACACGACAGGCGCAATCGCGGCCCGGCAGCAAAAGAACCCGCAAATTCGTGCATTTCAAACGTTCTATAGC
>LJCR01003527.1 GCA_001399705.1 Kouleothrix aurantiaca | reverse complement strand
TGGAAGGCCTGCAGCTGCCGTGGGACGAGTTCGCGCCCTTGCTGAGCGCCAACCGGCGCGCTGGCCAGAGCACCTATCGCGCCGAGCAGCTGCCGTTCCGCTCGATTCGCGGCCAGTCGCACCTGGTGCTGCCGCTAAGCAGCCAGTTTGCCGAGGTCCAGGGTGTGATGACGGTTTCGGCCGCGCACAACCAGCAGGATGCGCTGGAAGAAGCGCTGCCGCTGCTGGAACTGCTGGCCAACCAGGCCGCCGCCGCGCTCGATAACAACGCGCTCTACAGCACCATGGAGCAGCGCGTTATTACGGCTACCGCCACGATCGAGCAAGCGCGCGCCGACCTGGCGCTGGCCCGCGACCGCGCCGAGACGCTCTACCAGATCGCGCGCACGCTGGCCGTCACGCTCGACGAGCGCGAGGTGCTGGCGCAGGCGCTGACGCTGATTGCGCAAGCAACTGGCGCGGCACACGGCGGCATCATGCTGGTGGAACCGACGGGAGGGCGGCTGGTGCTGCGCACGGCCTTTGATCACGCGCGTGGGGTTGTGGCAGGCAGCGCGGCGGTGAACGCGC
>LJCR01003523.1 GCA_001399705.1 Kouleothrix aurantiaca | reverse complement strand
ACCGCGCACCGCCGACAGACGACTGCGCACCGCCGACAAACGACTGCGCACCGCCGACAAACGACCGGGCACCGCGTAGCTATGACCCTGCGACCTTTCGGAGGCATGTATGGCCAGCACATATGCTGTTGAAACCGAAGACCTGACCCGCCGCTTTGGCGATTTCGTAGCGGTGGATCGGCTGAGCATCCGCGTCGAGCCGGGCGAGGTGTTTGGCTTCCTCGGGCCGAACGGCTCCGGCAAAACGACGACCATCCGCATGCTCTGCGGCCTGCTCGCGCCAACGTCGGGCGTGGGGCGCGTGCTCGGCCTCGACATTGGCCGCGACCCCGAGCGCATCAAGGCGCAGATCGGCTATATGTCGCAGAAGTTCAGCCTGTACCCCGACCTGCGCGTGCGCGAAAATCTGGAGTTCTACGCCGATGTGTACGGCATTGCGCGGGGCGAGCGGGCCGCACGCCTGGCTGACCTGATTGCGATGGCTGGCCTGAGCGGGCGCGAGCGCGAGCTGACATCGAACCTTTCGGGCGGGTGGAAGCAGCGCCTGGCGCTGGCCTGCGCGATTGTGCAT
>LJCR01003522.1 GCA_001399705.1 Kouleothrix aurantiaca | reverse complement strand
ACATCCCGGTGGTCACCTCGTGGGTGGTGGTATCGCTGATCTTCACCTACCTGTACAACGGGCAGGCCGGCCTGATCAACTGGGTGCTGCGCGACGGCCTGCACCTGATCGACAAGAACATCAACTGGCTGGGCGAAGCATTCACCGCCAACCTGGCAATCGCCACGCTCGGCATCTGGAAGGGCATCGGCTGGACCATGGTGATCTTTCTGGCCGGCCTGCAATCCATCCCGCAGGAAGTGTACGAGGCCGCCGCGATCGATGGCGCGAACGGCTGGCAGCGCCTGCGCTCGATCACGCTGCCGCTGATCCGCCAGACCACGCTGTTCATTCTGGTGCTGCTGACGATTGGCGGCTTTCAGGTGTTCATCTCGGTGTACGTGATGACGGGCGGCAAGCCGCTGCACCGCACCGACGTGCTGCTGACCTATATGTACAGCAATGCGTTCGAGTTCCTCGACCTGGGCTACGGCTCGGCGCTGTCGTACCTGTTTGCAATTATGGTCTTCGCGCTGAGCATGGCGCAGATTCGCCTTCTGCGCCGCCCAGTGGAATATTAAATAGTCCACAG
>LJCR01003519.1 GCA_001399705.1 Kouleothrix aurantiaca | reverse complement strand
CGACGTGGCGCGCTACTCGGCGGTGAAGGTGCCGCGCGTGAAAATGCTGCTCTACATCGTTTCGGGCCTGGTGTCGGCGCTGGCTGGCCTGCTGCTGGCGGCACGCCTGGGCGCGGTGCGCGGCCACACGGCCGAAGGCTTCGAGCTGGATATCATCACCATGGTGCTGCTGGGCGGCGTGAGCATTTTCGGCGGCACCGGCACGCTTGTCGGCGTGATCCTGTCGATCCTGATTATTCTGAACCTGCGCAACGGCATGTCGCTGGTGAATATCAGCGGAAACACGCAAACCGGCGTGATCGGCGCGCTGCTGATACTTTCGGTGCTGGTGCCGAACTGGGCGCGCAGCCTGCGCGGCGCATTCGCAAAACGCGCGTAGACCGCCCAACGAAACGAAAGGAGGACTCTGCTCATCGTCCACCGTGTTCGCCCGCTGTCATTGCCGACATAAGTCTGAATGGACTACGAAAGGATAGGTTCATGAGCAGATTCTTGAAACTGCTAAGCCTGCTTGTTCTTGCTACGCTGGTGCTGGTGGCCTGTGGCGGCACGCCCGCTGCCGCGCCCACCAT
>LJCR01003520.1 GCA_001399705.1 Kouleothrix aurantiaca | reverse complement strand
GCCTGAGCTGCGACGCGCCGCTCCTCCGGCCGGGCGCGCGCTTCTGCGCCGAGTGTGGCCGCCCACAAACCGGCGAGCTGACCGGCGAGCGCCGCGTGTTCTGCGACCAGTGTGGCCGGCCCATGCGGGCGGGCGCGCATTTCTGCGCCCACTGCGGCGCGACCGCGCTTGCGCACACTTCCAACCTCCAGGCGTAATTATTCGCCCCGAAGGCACGAAGAAGTGGGTTCGTTATAGCCACGAAGGCACGAAGACACGAAGGTATAAGCAAATATTCGTCCAAAACTGGAGCGAACACCTGCTTACACATAACCCTGGTGTCTTGGTGCCTTGGTGGTAAAGCCGTAAACTTATTACTCTGGAAAATAAATTTCCTTGTACTCAGCTTCCAGGAAGCTAAAGCCAGTTTTTCTTCAACCTGATAACCAGATGAGCTTCCTGGAAGCTTGCCCGTTTTCTTTCCAGAATACTGATATCCTTGCAAGAGGGCCACGATGAGCAAAACGCTGCAAATCTACTACACCGCCGTGCTGGGTGCGCTGGGCGGCCTGCTGGGCTGGTGGATCATGGGG
>LJCR01000353.1 GCA_001399705.1 Kouleothrix aurantiaca | reverse complement strand
CCCCTTCGCTGAATGGCTTTGCAATCACCATTCCCCAACTCCCAATCCCGATCTCCCGCGCGGAACGCGCACTACCCCCCGACGTGCTTGATCTTGTAGCCCATCGCAGCCAGCGCCGCCGCCACGCGCTCGCGGTGATCGCCCTGGATCTCCAGCTCGCCGTCCTTGAACGTCCCGCCCGCGCCACACTGCTGCTTCAGCTTCTTCAGCAGCGCCTCGAACGTCGCCGGATCGTGCTGCAGGCCGCCCACCACCGTCACCGTTTTGCCGCGCCGCCGCTTGCTGTCGCGCCAGATGCGCGCGGTTTGCTGCGCGGCCGAGGGGTAGGCCGGCGCGGGCGCGGAAGCTGCTGCTTCTGGCTCAGAATCGGTGCTGTATACCAGGCGTGAATTCGTTGGCTTTCGGTTCATCGCTGCGCCCATTCTGCTAAACCGCATCAGATTTTGAAAAACCTAGTATACTATGCCGATACTGAAAAGACCAACGAGGGACGCGCAATGACTCGCAACAGTGGTATTCTGCTGCACCCAACCTCGCTGCCGGGGCGCTGGGGGATTGGCGACCTGGGCGCCGCAGCCTACACCTTTGTCGATTTTCTGGCTGGCTCGGGCCAGCAGCTCTGGCAGGTCATGCCGCTCGGCCCGACCGGCTACGGCGACTCGCCCTACCAGGGTTTTTCGGCCTTTGCCGGCAACCCGCTGCTGATCAGCCTGGATCGCCTGCTGGAAGAAGGGCTGCTCGACGCAGGCAGCCTGGCCGGCGCACCCGAATTCCCCGACCAGCATGTCGACTTTGGCGCAGTGATACCGTGGAAACTCAACGTGCTGCACCAGTCGTTCGAGCACTACAAGCAGCACGCGCCGCAGGCGTTGCGCGACGAATTCGCCAGTTTTCGTACCGAGCAGCGCACCTGGCTGGCCGATTACGCGCTGTTTGCCGCGATCAAGGGCGCGCACGGCGGCGCTTCCTGGAATAGCTGGGAGCCAGCGCTGGCCCGCCACGAGGCGCACGCCATCGACGAGCAGGGCAGCCGCCTGAGCCACGAAACTGAGTTCCATGCCTATATGCAGTGGCAGTTCTTCCGCCAGTGGTGCGCGCTCAAGGAATATGCCAACCATCGCGGCATCCAAATCATTGGCGACATCCCGATCTTTGTCGCTTTCGACAGCGCCGACGTGTGGGGCAACCGCGAGGTTTTCGAGATCGACGAGGACGGCAACCCGACGGTGGTGGCCGGCGTGCCGCCCGACTACTTCAGCGCCACCGGCCAGCTGTGGGGCAACCCGCTGTACCGCTGGGACGCCCTTGAGGAGCGCGGCTACCGCTGGTGGATCGAGCGCTTCCGCACCACGCTGACGCTGGTCGATATTGCGCGCATCGACCATTTTCGCGGCTTCGCGGCCTACTGGGCTGTGCCCGCCGGCGAGCCGACCGCGATCAACGGCACGTGGGTGCGCGGCCCCGGCACGGCCTTGTTCGAAGCGGTGCGCGCGGCGCTGGGCAGCCTGCCAATCATCGCCGAAGACCTGGGCGTGATCACGCCCGACGTGGAGGCGCTGCGCGACGAGCTGGGCTTCCCCGGCATGAAGGTGCTGCAGTTCGCGTTTGGCGGCGACCCCGACGACCAGTACCTGCCGCACAACTACCCGGTGCGCTGCGTAGTTTACACCGGCACGCACGACAACGACACCACCACTGGCTGGTGGTACGCCCTCGCCGAGCACGAGCGCCGCAATGTCCAGCTCTACCTCGGCCGCGACGGCAGCGACATCAGCTGGGATTTCATTCGCATCGCCTTCGCCTCGGTGGCGGAAACCGCGCTGGTGCCGATGCAGGACGTGTTCGGGCTGGGCAGCGAGGGCCGCATGAACACGCCCGGCCGCGCCGCCGGCAACTGGGGCTGGCGCTACACCGCCGACATGCTCACCTACGAGTTGGCCGAGCGCCTGGGCACGCTGACGCGCATCTATGGCCGCGCGCGGCCCGCAGCCACGGAGTAGGTTCGTTCGCAAAAAGCACGGGAATGGCCACAGAGCGCACAGAGGACACCGAGTAGGGGAACTAAAACTCAGTGTCCTCTGTGCGCTCTGTGGCTCAAATGACCATCCGAGCATGTGACAGCCGCTGTCGCGTGCGCGGGTTAGACTAAGACCGTACAAGTGTTCTAGAGGAGGCAAGCTGTGACAGTATTGCGTGCACGATGGTCAGCGTATGTTGATCGTCATCATCGCTACCCCACTGGTGTGTTCGGGCGCGTGATTGGCGAACGAATGCGCCGCCAGCATATGCCCGAAACCGAGTGGAGTGTTGGCCTGCTCCAGCTTCAGCCGACCGATCGCGTTCTGGAGATCGGCTTTGGCGTGGGGCGTGCCCTGACCCTTAGCCTGCAACGAGCCATCCAAGGGCACGTGACCGGAATAGATCTGTCGGCGACAATGATCCGTGCTGCCAGCCGGCGAAATCGCGCGGCGCTGGCACACGGGCAGCTTGCGTTGCTGCGTGGCGACGTTGCGCAGCTGCCCTTTGGCGATCAGCAGTTCGACAAAATTCTGAGCATCCACACATTCTATTTCTGGCCCGATACGCGTGCGATCTGCCAGCAGCTCATTGCTATGCTCGCCCCCGGTGGAAGGCTGGTCAGCACCTTTGCAACTGCGCGAAGCCTCAAGAATGGCGAGCGCGTGTATTGGTCGCTTCACCAGCACGCGCAAGCGCTGGTCGAAGACATTGGCCAGGGATCAAACGTTAGTGCGCGACTGGCAAGCGGCCCAGACTCGCGGCAGTTCAACAACGTTGCGATCGTGATTGACAAGACCGAATAGACCACGTGTAAGAAATCAAAAGAGGGAGAAAAGCTTATGGCTCTGCAGCGGATGGACAATGTGGGCATCGTGGTCGAATCGCTCGATACCGCAGTTGCATTTTTCACCGAGCTTGGCATGACGCTCGAAGGCCGAGCCACGATCGAAGGCGAATGGGCCGGGCGCGTCACCGGGCTGGGCAACCAGCACGTCGAAGTCGCCATGATGGTCACGCCCGATGGTCACAGCCGGCTCGAGCTTTCGCAATTTCTCGCCCCGCCGGTCATTGCCGATCATCGCACCGCACCAGTCAACGCGCTCGGCTACCTGCGCGTCATGTTCGCCGTCACCGACATCGACAATACGCTCGCCAGACTCGAAAAGCTTGGCGCGCAGCTCGTTGGCGAAGTGGTGCAGTACGAAAATGTGTATCGGCTCTGCTACATCCGGGGCCCCGAAGGATTGCTCATCGGGCTTGCCGAGCAGATCGGGTAATGCGCTTCTATCCCCGCACATCATGCACGCGCAGAGGGCATACTGACTGGTAGCGAGGAGGAATCACGTGAGAAAGCTGTGGGTGAAGGCGTGGATGACGCTGGATGGTGTCTTTGACGCCGAGACGATGGATGAGTGGTGGCAGAATACAAACAGCCCTGCACGCATGGACTACATCATGGAGCAGTATTCCCAGGGCGATAGTTACATGCTGGGACGCACCACCTACGAAATGCTCTGGCCGGGCTGGTCCACCCAGACCACCGGCGACGGCCCTGGGCCATTGCTCAACCGTATGCACAAGTATGTAGTTTCCACCACGCTTTCCACTGCGCCCTGGAAAGAAACCACGATCATCTCAGCAAATGTGGTGGAAGAGATCGCGAAGCTCAAGGAGCGGCCGGGCAAAGACATCATTATCGATGGCAGCGCAACCCTGGTCCAATCGCTGATGGGAACCGATCTGATCGACGAGTATCGCTTCTTAGTCGAGCCTTTCATCATGGGTCGGGGGCGGCGCTTCTTTCCAGAAGGCATGGCTTCGAGGAAGCTGCGGCTTGTTGAAAGCCAAACGCTTGGTTCCGGCACGCTTGCCCTTGTCTACCAGCCTGGCAGAACATAAACTTCTGGTTTCGCCGGTAATCCAGTACAAACAGCATTGCAGACGCGCTGTCCTACTTGTCTTGTGGGCAATCTTGGAATGTTTGCGTGCATGCTCGGAAGGTTTGCGTGCATGCTCGAAAGGTTTGCATCGATGCCTGGAAGGTTTGCGTGCATGCTCGGAAGGTTTGCATCGATGCCTGGAATGTTTGCGTGCATGCTCGGAAGGTTTGCGTGCATGCTCGGAACGTTTGCGTGCATGTTCGGAACGTTTGCATCGATGCTTGGAACGTTTGCGTGCATGCTCGGAACGTTTGCACGCATGCGAATCAC
>LJCR01003521.1 GCA_001399705.1 Kouleothrix aurantiaca | reverse complement strand
AGATCGCCCTCGGCGCGCACCGTGCCGTCGCGCAGCGCAATGCCCAGCGCCGTCGCAACCGCCTGCAGCGTCACGCCCGCGCAGGCCACCAGCGCCTCCAGCAGCATATCGCCCGAGCAGGCCGACAGCCCGTCGCCGCCGGTGGCGGGGTGCAGCCCGGCCTCCACCAGCGCCTTGCCGGTGGCGACCTTGCACGTGAGCCCTTCGCCCAGCCGCCCTTCGGCGCGGAGCGTGACCATCGCCGCATCGGGCGCGGCGCGGTATTGTTCCTTCAGCGGCGCCTGCAGCGCGCGCAGATTGTCGGCGTTCATGGCTTCTCCTGAGTAGTTGCAGATTGTCAGGTTCGCAGTTACAAGGTTACCGGTTGCAAGTTCGCAGGTTTGAAGGTCGTTCGTCCGTCGTCAGTTGTTAACCGTCCTTTGCGCCTTTTGCGCGCTTTGCGGTGAATAATGTGAGCGCCAGCCACTTTCATTCGCGTCTCTGCGTTCCCTGTGCCTCTAACACGAAAATAGAACCGAGAACTAAGAACCAAGAACTGTTCGCGTTCTATTTTCATCCATCAGGGTGCGGCG
>LJCR01003515.1 GCA_001399705.1 Kouleothrix aurantiaca | reverse complement strand
GTTGCGCTGGGTGGCTTGAGCTACCCTCGTGGCGAGGCCGACAACGCGCCTGCCGAAGCGGTCGAGCTGTTTTCGGCGCGGTGGGAGCAGCAGCACCCGGGAACGCTGGCCAGCGACGAGCTTGCGGCAGTGCGCGCAATTTGCCAGATCGTCGAAGGCTTGCCGCTGGCGATCGAGCTGGCCGCCGCGCTCAGCCACCAGGAAACGGTCCGCTCGATTGCAGACAGGCTGCACAGCGGCTTCGATGCGCTCACGGCGACCGTGCGCGACCAGCCACAGCGCCACCAGAGCATGCAGATCGTGTTCGAGATGTCGTGGCGCGCGCTGGCCCCGGCGCTGCAACACCTGCTGGCGCGCTTGTCGGTGTTTCATGGCGGGTTCGCGGCGGCGGCGGCGCACGCAATCGCCGGGGCCGATGCCGGGCAGCTTGGCGCACTGTGCGAAAAGTCGCTGCTCTCGTACCGTGCGGAGTCAGAGCGCTACACGCTGCACCCGGTGATCCGCGCGTTTGCGGCGGCTAAACGCCCGGCCAGCGACCCAACCCCCGAACAGCACGCGCAGTTCTTTCTTGCC
>LJCR01003513.1 GCA_001399705.1 Kouleothrix aurantiaca | reverse complement strand
GTCAGGCTCACCGCGAACAGGCCGACGGCGATCGACAGGACGGTGAGCGCGGTGCGCGAACGGTTCGCCACGATCTCGCGAATGATTTTGCGGAAACGAATATGGTACATGCGGGCCCCTGCGTGAAAGCGGAAGTCAGAATTCAGGAGTCAAAAGCCAGAAGTCAGGAGTCAGGAGTCAGGAGTCAGAATAGTACGAGCATGGGCGATAGACTGGTTCTTCGGTTCTCGGTTCCGTGGTTCGTAGTTCTCGGTTCTTCGGTTCCGTGGTTCTCGGTTCTCGTATCTCGTGTCTCGTGTCTCGTGTCTCAGTTCTGTGGTTCTGTGGTTCTCGGTTCTGTGGTTCTTCGGTTCTGTGGTTCTTCGGTTCTGCGGTTCTACAGCTCTCCATGCTCCCGATACCACGCCAGCGCCTTGGTGGCCGCGCCGCGAAACGGCAGCAGCGGGTAGCCCAGCTCGCGGACGGCCTTGCCCGAGTCGAAGAAGAAATGCTCGCGGCTGAGCCGCACCTGCTCGCCGCTGAGCTGTGGCGGGCGCGGGCTCAGGCGGTTGGCGGCATCCACCAGCGGCGCGA
>LJCR01003517.1 GCA_001399705.1 Kouleothrix aurantiaca | reverse complement strand
CGTAGTTCTGGCGCGAAATTGCGTGAAGCAGCGCCTCGCGCGGCCCGGCGTAGCGCATTGCGGCCGGGTATGCGGCCAGCAGCACGCGCTCACGCGGGTAGTAGCCTTCGAGCAGCACTTCGTAGGTGCGCACGCGCGTCGCGGCGGGCACATCGTCGTCCTTGGTTGCGCCAACCAGCGGGTGCAGCAGCAAGCCGTCGATCTGCTCAAGCGCGGCCTTCTGGAGGTACTCGTGGGCACGGTGTACCGGGTTACGCGTCTGGAAGCCAACAATCGTCTTCCAGCCGCGCTCTGCGAACACGGTGCGCGTGGCGGCTGGCGTGAGCGACAGGTGCGGGAAGGCGCTCTGCGGGCGATCCAGCAGCCAGATATCGCCGCCCAGCAGGACAGGGCCCTGCTGGTACAGGCGCGCAACGCCGGGGTGCTCGGCGGCGGTGGTGCGGTAGACCTGCTCGGCCTCGTGGCGGGCGTCGTAGCTGAAGCGCTCGCGCAGTTCCAGCAAACCCACCAGCGCGCCGCCAGGGCTGTACAGGCCAACCGGCTGACCTTCACGCAGCATATCGGCGCGGCTTT
>LJCR01003514.1 GCA_001399705.1 Kouleothrix aurantiaca | reverse complement strand
GCGGGCAGCAGCAGTTGCTCCAGCGCCGCCAGAAACAGCGTGATCTCAGCCGCCACCTGCGGCGACTCCGGCCCGTAGCGGTGGCATGTTGCGTCAATCGCATCGAAGTAGAGAAACGCGTAGCGCGGCCCCTGCTGGCGGCCGAGCCAGCCGGTCATGTTCACCAGCGCCTCGGGCAGCGTGCGGTAGGAATGGAGCTGCGCGCCGTCAATCACCTGCTTGGTGTAGGGCGAAAAGGCGTAGGACGCGTGCTGAAACACGCCCGACGCGACGCCCTGGCTTTTCAGCTCCTGATACAGGGTTGCGGTGGGGTAGAGCGTGCTGGCGCGCGCGCCCACGCGCTTCAGCGTGTCGCGCTCGTGGTCGCCCGCAAACGAAAACAGCAGCGGCGCGATGATTGCGTCGAGCTGCGGCTCGTAGTAGAACCACTCGAACACGCCGCTCGCGCCGGGCGGCAGGCCGGTGTGGATGGCAGTGACGTGCGCGGCGGTGGTGGAAGGGAACTGCGTGGTGATCTTGGCGACCATGCCGTCGCCGGCGAAGCGGCGCAGTGCGGGCGCGCTGCCGAGGTAC
>LJCR01003518.1 GCA_001399705.1 Kouleothrix aurantiaca | reverse complement strand
CCATAGTACAAAGCCCTAAACGTGCCGAACCGGAGACAGCCTAACGCTGTCTCCGGTTCGGCGCTGAGTATAGCAGGCGAGTCTTACCGGCCACGGTTCCGGTTGCGCAGGAACGGCGGGATGTCCAGGTCGTCGCTGCTGCTGAACGTTGGCGTGGCGCGCGGCTGCTGCGGCTGTGGCGCGGGGCGCTGTGGCTGCACTGGCTGGGCGGCCGGCACCGGCACCTGCTGCTGCTGCGGCTGGGCCTGCGGCGCGCCCGCAAACGAGCGCGAGCGCTGAACATTCGGGCGCGTCGAGTCGAAGCCGGTGGCGATCAGCGTGATGCGCACCTGCCCGGCCGGGAAGTTCGGGTCCACCACCGCGCCGAATTTGATGTTCGCGTCGGGATCGACCGACTTGGCCACAATGTCGGCGGCCTCATAGATTTCCAGAATGCCCAGGTCCTCGCCGCCGGTGACATTGAACAGCACGCCCTTCGCGCCGTCGATCGAGACTTCCAGCAGCGGCGAGGCGATCGCTTCGTTCACGGCATCGACCATGCGCGTGTCGCCGCTGCCGTAGCCAATCGCCATC
>LJCR01003516.1 GCA_001399705.1 Kouleothrix aurantiaca | reverse complement strand
GATGGAATTGGGGCTGGCATAGTTGAGAAGCGATCGGCCTGGCGTCAAAGGGGCACTTGACATAAAGTAATAACGTGATATAGTTATATCAGGTTATGATATACTTGTCAAGTTAGGGCGTGCCACCATGACAACCCAGTCAGCCTCTTTTGACTTCACCTTCGGCATCCAGGTCGGCCAGCTCGTCGTCTCGGGCTACGAAAACAAGCGCTTTGTCTACCGCGTAATCGCGGTGGAGCGGCGATATTACACCAGCCAGGATCGCTGCCTGCCGCGCGGCGCGCAGGTCGGTGACGAGTACAACGCGCTCGTCCGGCTGGGAAAAGTGCTGAAGCCGGACATGACGCCCATCAAGAGGCCCGGCAGCCCGGTCACCTTTGACGCTTGCTATATCATTCCCTTCACTAACGCATACATTGACGAGCAGATCGCCGCGCTCCAGGCCCAGATCAACGCCTACAACATCGCGCGAACGCTGCTGAGCGCCCCGCCGCAGGCTAGTGCGCAGCCCGCTAAGGCAGCAAAACCGACCAAAACGGCCGCGTGGGCCGCGGCAGTGCGCCAGCTCATCGC
>LJCR01003512.1 GCA_001399705.1 Kouleothrix aurantiaca | reverse complement strand
ACATTTTGCCCGCATCGCTGTCGCGCTCGGCCTGGCGCTGGCGGCTGCCAAGCGGTTCGCGGGCCTGCTCGGCGTCGCGAACGCGCTGCACCAGCTTTTCGAATTCGGCCTGTACGTAGGGGTCGTCGTAATATAAATCGCGATATGCTCGGTCGCTCATGAGGTGCTCCTTTCTGCCGTTCCTTGCCACGCCGCCGCCTGTGCCGGCGTGCTTGCGTGCCAGCCGCCCGACTGCATGATACGCGCTTGGCGCACCGCTGTCGAGTGCTGGTTCTGCTGTTTCAATGGCAAGTTGCGCGCCGCCGGGTGCTAGCTGCGCGCCCGCCCGAACGACACCGCGCCGGTGCGGCGCTCGACTTCGGCCAGGCCGCGCTGGAGCGTGCTGTAGGTGATCATCGACGAAAGCTCGACGCCCAGGCCCACCAGCGCCTGCGCAATCTCGGGGCGAATGCCGGTGAGGATCATGCGCGCGCCCAGCAGCTGGACGGCCTGCCCAGTGCGTATGAGCGTGTGCGCCACCTGCGTGTCGATCACCGGCACGCCAGTGATGTCGAGCAGCACCGCGCGCGCGCGC
>LJCR01003510.1 GCA_001399705.1 Kouleothrix aurantiaca | reverse complement strand
GTGTTGAGCATTTCGGCAATGCTGTCCACATCGCCGTCGAGAAAGCCATGTTCGTCCAGCGAGCCAATCAGGTAATCGGCAATTACATGGTCGGCCAGCGGCAGGGTGATGTGCAGGTCGCGCTCGAGTGACTCGCGCAGGGTCGAGGGTGCGGCAATCGCCAGCAGCGGGTCGAACTCGTCGTCGGACGGGGTGGCGCTGGAGTCGTCGCGCTCGGCCTCGGCGAGCTTCATATCTTCGTGCAGGCAGTAGATGCAGGTTGCGCCGCTGAGCGGGCGGCCGCAGCGGCTGCACAGTGCTTCGTCGCTCTCGTCCTGTTCGAGCGCGGGGTTATCGGCCAGTTCGGTTTGCACAAGCTGCTGCAACTCTTGCGTGGAGAGCACCAGCATATTGTTCAAGGCAATCAGTGCGGGCGATGCTTTCATCTGCTGCTGGGGCAGCAGATTCATGCCCATGCTCATATCCATCATGATGAAACCTCAGCGCTACATTCTACGTCATATAAACTGATACGTTTGGTAAGCCAATTATCAGGGTGCGCTAATCGCCTTCTACGACACTGCCGTATACACTAG
>LJCR01003511.1 GCA_001399705.1 Kouleothrix aurantiaca | reverse complement strand
GATACCGACAATGATGTGGAGCAGGGCGCCCTGCTGCGCGTCGGTCCGCATCACAATGCTCGCCAACCAGCCCACCAACGCGCCGAACAGCAGCCACAGAATGAAGTTGATCATGGTGTCCATCTCCTTGAGAGTATCAGTTCGCCATTGGCTCGGTGCCGCCGGCAGCTTGTAAATAGTTCACACTGAGTACTAAAGCAACTCGCGTGCCACGGTTTTTATCCCCCGTCGCGCCAGTTGTTTGGTTGTCAGTGTGCGTATGCCGGGGAATAAAGCAACTCGCGTGCCACGGGAGTGTTTGCAGGTTCGAAGGTTGCAGGTTTGCAGGTTGCGACCGACGACCGACGACCGACGACCGCGAAAGCTTCAACCGCAAAGCGCGCAAAGGGTTTAAAAGTTTGAATGTTGCAGGTTTGCAGGTTGCGAGCGATGAAGAACGAAGGACGAACGACGAGAAAGATGAACGACAGAGGCGCGGAGACACGGAGATTTTGAATGTTGCAGGTTTGGTTTGATTGTTATGCGGTTCCTGATGGGGCGAAGACAAGCTTCGCCCGTACACAATTGGTTCTGCG
>LJCR01000351.1 GCA_001399705.1 Kouleothrix aurantiaca | reverse complement strand
CGCCATGGGGTTGGCGACGTTCTTGCCGAACAGGCGCGGCGCGGTGCCGTGCGGCGCTTCCGCCATCACCACCCGCGTGTTCCACTGGTCGTCGAAGCCAATCAGCAGCGACTCCGAGCCGGCGATCGAGCCAAACATCTGCAGCACCAGGTCGCTCATGCAGTCGCCGTCGCGGTTGAGCGTGGGAATAACCATCGCATCGCCCATATTGGCGAGCAGCAGCGCGTAGGTCGCGTCGATCAGCTGCGGGTCGTACTTGAGCGCCGGGTAGCGCGCGGCGGCGGCGTCCATCTCTTCTTTCAGCATGCCCTCGTACACCGGGCTGACGGTGTACTTCGGCCCGCCAAAGACCTTGGCGTGCATCTTCTCGGCGTGGCGAAAGGCATATTCCGACACGGCGCGGCAGTGCCGGCGCGTGATGCGCTCGGTGCGGTAGGCCACTTCGTCCAGCCCTTCGCCTTCGCGCCACTCCTTTGCGCCATAGGCATCGCCCACGGCCATGCGAATCACCGAGATCGGCGCGTACACGCCACCAACCGGGCGCACGCCGGGGATGCGCCGGCCCGTGCGCACGATCACGGTTCCATCCACGCGCTCGCGCAAGATCGCGTTCGGGCTGCCAACGTCGCCCTTGGTTTCGGGCGTGATCGTCGCGGCCTTGAGGCCCAGCCCGGATTGCAGCATGGCGTCGGCGGCATCCTGCACCACCTGGTTGCGCGTGGCGCGGCGGTTTTCCAGCCCCAAATCAAAGCGCTGAAACGCAACTTCCACGCCGGTGACGCTGGGGTCGAGCACGCGCAAGGCTTCTTCAAGCAGCTCCTGGCCGGTTTCGTCACCCTCCAGCACGACAATTGTGTGGCTCATTGTTCCTCCTATGGCTTGTGCGCCGCGAGAGCGGCGGCGCGTGAGCAGGCAGTTTCCGCGCACAAAGTATACTCGAAGAAAGAAAGGTATGCCGTTCCGGGTATAATGCAGCCGACCCGGCACGCAGCATACCAAGGAATAAGCATGACCCTGCAAGAAGAGCTCCAGGCCAAGGCCGACGAATTTTTCGTTGGCAGCTACGTTCGCCATATCCTGATCTGCGCCGACCAGACCGAGCCAAAGTGCGCGCCCAAGGAAGCGAGCATCGAGTCGTGGAACTACCTGAAGAAGCGCCTGAAAGACCTGCGGCTGTCGATGGTGCGCGGCGGCGTGTACCGCACCAAGGCGAACTGCCTGCGCGTGTGCGTGGGCGGGCCGATTGCGGTGGTGTACCCCGAGGGCGTGTGGTACCACTCGTGCACGCCGGCGGTGCTGGAGCGGATCATTCAGGAGCACCTGATTGGCGGGGAGGTGGTGGAGGAGTTTGTGTTTGCGCGCAACCCGCTGCCGGCGGAGGCGTAGTCGAAATAATCCACAGATTACGCAGATTACGCGGATTTTCTGTTTATCGCTGCCCTGGCCATATACCGCTACGCACTACGCACTCTGGAATCAAGTGCGTAGTGCGTAGTGCATTTTCGTCGCTTAGCCGCGCGCCGCGATCGCCTCGATCTCAACGCGCACATCGCGCGGCAGGCGCGCAACCTGCACCGTCGAGCGGGCCGGCGGCTCGCCGGTGAAGAACTCGGCGTACACCGCGTTCATGGCCGCGAAATCATTCATGTCGGCCAGAAACACGGTTGTCTTCAGCACATTGCCGAGCGAGCTGCCGGCCGCCTCTAGCAGCGCCTGCAGGTTCGTGAGCACCTGGCGCGTCTGCGCGGCCACGTCGCCCTCGACCACATTGCCGTCAAGGGTGAGCGGGATCTGGCCCGAGCAGAATACCAAATTGTCAAGGGTGGTTGCCTGCGAATACGGGCCGATCGCCTGCGGGGCGTTGGCCGTTGCGACAATATTCCGTGGCATTGTTTTACCTCCAGCTAGCTAATGTCCGCACTGCGGCGTATTCTACTCGATCATGTGCAATCCTATTGTGTATGCGTTTTTCGAGGCGCTGCGCCCCGTGCCCCATTTGATGTGTTATAAATCTTTTGCAGGGCGCTCTGCCGCACCCACTCTGTGGGTACCCGCCCCGCTGGGGAACCGAGCCGGTTCCCCCAGACCTCTCCGGCAAAGAGCGCCGGTATCACTAAAACGCTCGTTGTCATGCCTTGCGGCGAACATATACGCTTGTACTGGCTTAGGTAGCCGATGCCAGCGGATGGCATAACGGAGGCATAGCCGCACAGCTTGACGTTTGCTACCCACATCAAATTTGGGGTTCGGGGCGATAGCCCCGACGCCAGGTGCCGGGGCGGCGCGAGCCCCGGCGGCCCTGCGGCCTGAGCAAACTGGTTTGAAGTAGGGCGGCGGACACGCAGGTCCGCTCAGACAGATAGATCGCCCAGACAGATGGGTCTGTCCAGACAGATAGGTCCGCACAGACAGCAAAGCGGCCCTGCGGCCTGAGCAAACTGTATAGTTTAGCAAACCTCGCCCGACACAAAAATTCGCCACGCAAAGCAAAGAGCCAGTACCGCACTTGCCGGGCCGGGAAAGAGCTACCCAAAGGCCCAGCGCGCCATGCGCACAGGCGAGAAAAATATTTGACAGACATGGTGCGGATCGTGTATTCTATACGTGCTAGATTAGATGGATCACTAGCACTAAATAGCGTTCGGTACGACATAATCGTAAAAGTATGATGAACCACCTGGCCACCTCAATATCTGCCGCCTGCGCCGCCAAAAATATGGCCATGCGCAGTCCCCGGCATGCCCCCCATGGCCAGGTGAATGTGTGCCGAAACCATTTACACCGAGCCCGGCGCGCTCGCGCGGTGCTGGTTGCCAGCGCTGCAGATATCATAGGCAGAGCGCTCTAATTCGGGGGCGGTCCCCGTTCTAGAGTGCGTGCGTGCGTATCGTGCGGCTTTGGAAAGGGGGTTCCGTCTTGGGGCAACGTGTTCTCGTCCTCAACGCGAGCTACGAGCCGCTTCAGATCGTTTCGACCCGGCGGGCAGTTGTGCTGCTGCTGCAGGAGAAAGCCGAGCTTGTCGAAGCGGCCGCTCAGCGCTTGCGCGCGCAGGGTTTTTCCCTCGATGTTCCGGTTGTCATCCGGCTGGTGCGCTATATCCGAATTCCCCGCCGCCTGCGGCTGCCCTGCTCGCGCCGTGGCGTGCTGACGCGCGACCGCGAAACGTGCCAGTACTGCGGCATTCAGCCCGGCCGCACGCAGCTCACCGTCGATCATGTCATGCCGCGCTCGCGCGGCGGGCTGACGACCTGGGATAACGTGGTGACGGCCTGCCGCGAGTGCAATCACCGCAAAGGCGGCCGCACGCCCGAAGAGGCCAACATGCTGCTGATGAGCAAGCCGCGCCAGCCGCAATATGTTGCGTTCGCGCTGCTTGGCGAGCTTGAGCGCCACGACGTGTGGCGGAAATACGCCTACAGCATCGACTAAAACGCGCAATAGTTCAGCTCAGAAGGTGAACGATCGGGGCAATTTTCGCCCCCGATGTTCGCCTTTTTTGTTTCCCGTATTGCTGGCGCGAAACTTGCGTTTTCCTTCATCAGCGCCATGGGCGTTTGCCCTGGCACGGGTATACACATTGAAGAGAAAAGGAAAACCGATGTATCGGGTAAACGATCTGTTGGGGAAAGTAGCGATCAACCAGGCGAGCGGCGAGCGAATCGCGCCAGTGCGCGACGTGGTGCTGAGCGGCGACATGCGCAGCATTGTGGCGCTGATCACCGGCACGGGCGGCTTGTTCAGCGACGAGCATGTCGTCCCATGGTCGTCGATTGTGAGCCTGGGCGATGTGATTGTGGTCGATGGCGCGTCGCCGCTGGGGACGGTAAAGGAAAACACCGAAGTGGCCGCGCTGCGCAAGCAGTCGTTTCAGATCACGGGCGCGGCAGTGATCAGCGCCACCGGCGAGAAGATCGGCACGGTGAGCGATATGCTGGCAGATCCGGCGGGGTCGATCCTGGGTTTCACCGTAAAGCAGGGCTTGCTGGCGAACCTGATGGGCACGCGCTTCCTGCCGATCGAGCAGGTGCAGACGGTAGGCAAGGATGCGATCATCACGACGATCACCGAGCTGATGTCGCTGCGCGAGTACACCGACATGGGCGCGCCTGTGACCACCGAGCCTGCCGCGCAAACCCCTGCGCCAAGCGCGCCCAAGCCGCTTGAAATGCCGACTGACAAGATGTAGTTTCCAGCCTGTCGCGGCGAGGCGTTCGCCGAAAGAGCCAGACAGACTCAAAG
>LJCR01003508.1 GCA_001399705.1 Kouleothrix aurantiaca | reverse complement strand
CAGCGCGGCGCTCGCCGGGTCGCGCGACCAGGAGCGCAGGTTGTTTGGCAGTTCCTCGGGCGCAATCGCTTCGGCCAGCTCATCGAGCGAGCCGCCTGGCCGGCGGCGGCGCAGCTTCATCAGCGCCTCGTTGGTCGCGATCTGGTACAGCCAGCTGCCCAGGCCGCTGCGCCCTTCAAAGCTGGCGAATTTCTCGCACGCCTTGATGAACGTCAGCTGCAGCACGCCCTCGGCCTCGTCGGGGTCGGCCACGATGCGCAGTGCCTTGGCGTACACCAGCGGCGCGAAACGCTTCACCAGGCAGGTGCAGGCGTCGGGCTCGCCAGCGCGCAGGCCTGCCAGCAGCGCAGCCTCGTCGGCATAGATGCTTAGCTCGATGGTTGGTCCGGGCACAGCGCACTCCTTTGGTTTGGAAGAAGCTGCGTGCATTGTACCCATGTTTGCCGGCGGTGTCGAACGCGCTTACTGGTTCGATGCGCGGGCCGTGCGCGAGGTTACACTGCCCGCATGTAACCTTTTGGAGGCGGGCGACATCACCTTCGTAGGAAGCCGACGACCGATGAAAGATCAACAAC
>LJCR01003509.1 GCA_001399705.1 Kouleothrix aurantiaca | reverse complement strand
CTAACACGAAAATAGAACCGAGAACTAAGAACCAAGAGCCGTTCGCGTTCTATTTTCATCCAGCAGGGTGCGGCGCAGCCGCATGGACATCTGTGGTGAATTTCCGCACGTTGTCGGGCGAAGACGAGCTTCGCCCCTACGACTACCTGCTAAATCGGGCGAAGACGAGCTTCGCCCCTACGACTACCTGCTAAATCGGGCGAAGACGAGCTTCGCCCCTACGACTACCTGCTAACTTGTAACATGGCAACCTCAACTTTCTATGAACCTACGCACAGCGCTGGCCAACATCCACCGCGACCCGCAGTGGTGGCGAAAAATCCTGATTGGTGGGGCGCTGATGCTCACGATTATCGGCTACCCGTGGGGCGCGGGCCTGGTGATGGAAAGCCTGGAAGCGACGCGCAAGGGCTTCCCGACGCCGCTGCCGGCCTGGCGCGAGTGGGGCAATCGCTATGTGATCGGCCTGTTCGCCGTGCTCATCGACATGCTGTTTTTTGGGCTGCCGATCTTTGGCGGCGGGCTGCTCTTTCTGTGCCTGGGGCTGGCGCTGCTCGGCGCGGGCGGGGCGATGC
>LJCR01003507.1 GCA_001399705.1 Kouleothrix aurantiaca | reverse complement strand
GGCTCACGGCCGGGCAGATCAACGACTTCACGGTGATGACGCCGGTGTTTCGCGGCGACACCATTGTGGGCTACTTCGCCAACTGCTGCCACTCCGCCGACATTGGCGGGCGCGTGCTCTCGGCCGAGGCGCACGAAGTCTATGAAGAAGGCTTGCGCGTGCCAATCACCAAGCTGTTCGACGGGGGCGAGCCGAACCACGAATTGCTGAAAATCATCCGCGCCAACGTGCGCACGCCCGACGAAACCGTGGGCGATCTGTACGCCCAGGCCTCGTGCAACGCGGTCGGCGCGCGCAGCCTGGTGCAGATGATGGAAGAATTCGGGCTCGACAGCATCGACCCGCTGGCCGACGCGATTATTGCGCGCTCTGAGGCCGCCATGCGCGAGGCGATTCGCGCGCTGCCCAACGGCCGCCACGAGCACGAGGTCTGGAGCGATGGCTTTGAGGAGCCGATCCGGATCAAGGTCGCGGTGACGATTGCCGACGAAGACATCTTCATCGACTTTGCCGGTTCGTCGCCGCAGAGCCGCCGCGGCATCAACGTGGTGATGAACTACACCCACGGCTATGCC
>LJCR01003504.1 GCA_001399705.1 Kouleothrix aurantiaca | reverse complement strand
GGATGAAGGAACAGATCCATGTCGCTGCGCTTTCAACAAAAACTCATTATTCCCGCCGATAGCCGGCCGCTGATTGTGCGCACGCGCCTGCAGGCCAGCCTGGAACAAACCATCCCCTCGCGCCGGGTTGTGTCGCTGGCCGCGCCAGCCGGCTGGGGCAAAACCACCGCGCTCGCGCAGTCGGCCGCCGCCAGCAGCCTGCCCGTCG
The DNA here is from genome assembly GCA_001399705.1 of Kouleothrix aurantiaca. Lineage (GTDB taxonomy): Bacteria > Chloroflexota > Chloroflexia > Chloroflexales > Roseiflexaceae > Kouleothrix > Kouleothrix aurantiaca. Next base: position 368 of record LJCR01003504.1, on the reverse strand, counting down.
CGTGGTATACGCTCGACCCCAGCGACCGCGACCCCAAGCTCTTTCTCGATTATCTGCTGCACAGTGTCGCCTCGTTTGTGGGCGGCGCGGCCGAGCTGGTGGCGCGGCTGGCGGCGGCGCAACCGCACAGCCTGCCGGAAATTTTTCACGCGGCGGCGCTGGCGATCTCGGCCGCGCGCGCGCCGTTTGTGCTGGTGCTGGATGATTTTCATGTGTTCGACGCACCCACGCCCGCCGGGCTGGCCAGCGCCGGGCTGATCTTCGACCTGCTGGCCTCGGTGGCGCAGTACGCCAGCAACTGCCACCTGGTGCTGGTTTCGCGCACCATGCCGGCGCTGCGCGGATTGGTGCGCATGGTCGCGCAGCGC
>LJCR01003505.1 GCA_001399705.1 Kouleothrix aurantiaca | reverse complement strand
ACCCCACCGAAAAGCCTCGCCCCCCTCGATCGCCCATCGCGCCCCATGAACGCCCGCTGACTGTGGCCACTGTAGTAAATGAACGCGCCGTTATTTGCACCGAATGGCTCTCGGAAGCCCAATGCTAGATTGTACCCATCACTCCACCTTTTGTTGTTACGGCATGCATTCGCGAAATATTCCAATGAGTTTTAGGAGTCCGGCCATGCACCACTACACCACCAAACGCCTGCTCGATCTATGTATTGCTGTCCCGGCCTTTCTTGTGCTGGCCCCGCTGCTGGCGGTGGTCGCCCTGCTGGTGCGCCTGCAGATCGGCGCGCCGATCCTGTTTCGCCAGCAGCGCCCGGGCCTGAATGGGCAGCCCTTCATGCTGCTCAAGTTCCGCACCATGACCGACGCGCGCGCTGCCGACGGCACGCTGCTGCCCGACGCCGAGCGGCTGACGGCGCTGGGGCGCTTTCTGCGCAGCACCAGCATCGACGAGCTGCCCGAGCTGCTGAACGGGATCCGCGGCGAGATGAGCCTAATCGGCCCGCGCCCGCTGCTGATGCAGTACCTTGAGCGCTACACCCC
>LJCR01003506.1 GCA_001399705.1 Kouleothrix aurantiaca | reverse complement strand
CATCGCCGCGGCGGATCTCGTCGAACACGCGCGCCGTCATGGACGGGTCGAGCGCCGCCTCGCCGCGCTGCACGCGCTCCAGCACGTCGATCAGCTCCTCGGCATCGGCATCTTTCAGCAGGTAGGCGCGCACGCCAGCGCGGACCGCCTCGATGACATGCTGATCCTGGCGGTACATCGTCAGCATCACCAGCTTGATCGCCGGGTGTGTTTGCGCGAGCTGGCGCGCCACCGATACGCCATCCAGGCCGGGCATCTGGATGTCGAGCAGCATAATATCGGGCAGCAGCGCGGCCGCCAGCTCCAGCGCCTCGGCGCCGGTGCTGGCCTCGCCCACCACCACAAAGTCGGTTTTGCGCTCGATCAGCTCGCGCAGTCCCTGGCGGAACATGCGGTGATCGTCGGCTAGGAGCAAACGCGTGCTGGGCATAGCGATCCTTATCTACTCGGCAGGGAGAATTTCCGCGCCGCCATGCGCTTGTTCGAGCGGCAGCCACGCACGCAGCTCGGTGCCCGCGCCCGGCCGCGAAAGCACGGTGAGCTGGCCGCGCAGCGCGCTCAGGCGCTCGCCCATCT
>LJCR01003502.1 GCA_001399705.1 Kouleothrix aurantiaca | reverse complement strand
CTTGTGGGCGCAGCAGCCGGGGCCGCGCCACCGCATGCGGCCAGCACTGCGGCCAGGGCCAGCAGCGTGAACACATGCACAAAGCGGAAAGGTCGGGCCATGCGGGGCTCCCTTCTTTAGCGGAACATCTGAGTCCATCGGTGGGGTTCGGGTATTATAGACTCTCCCTGCGTTCTGTCAAGCGGCGCGCACAGGCTACTGTGCGGGCGAACAGCGCTGCTACCACAGTACGTGGGCGGCGCAGCAGCGCCACCCGCATGCCTGCCAGGCACCATGGTATACTAGATCGGCAAAACGTCGCATCACAGGCGGCGCAATGCGGCGGCACTCTTTCTGCTCTGCCCTCACTGGTGCCACCGAGCCAATTCATTCTGCCATGTGCTGGCGTGCGCCCAGGCCTGTGCCGCGCTCTCGCTTTCAACAATACCGCTTCATGGCAGCCAACACAGCTACCCGTAGCTGAACCGAGGAGATAATTGAATACCACATTCATCGAGGACTTCGACCGTTTGGAGCTGACCGGTCAGGTGCATGAGTCGTTGCAGGGGCTGATGGAGATCGACCGGTACCAGTGGGA
>LJCR01003503.1 GCA_001399705.1 Kouleothrix aurantiaca | reverse complement strand
CGGTGTCGTTTTTTGCGTGCTTTTTGTGCGCCTACCTGCTGTATCGCTGCGTCTCGCCGGGCTGGCTGCCGCTGGCGCTCCTGTGCGGCGCTGCGACGTTCTACAGCTACGCCAACGGCCAGGGCGCGATGCTGGCGGTGGGCATGCTGCTGCTCGTTTCCGACCTGCGCTACCACCTGCGGCAAAGCTGGCGCACACTGGTGACGGCGGCGCTGCTGCTGGTGCTGCTGGCGACACCCTACATCCGCTTTCGCGTGCTGCACCCCGAGGCGGTCGCCTACCACCTGCAAACCCTCGACTCCTACTGGCTGCGGCCCTTTCCTCTCCGCCAGAAGCTGCTGCTGTTCGGCCAGACCTACCTGCAGGGAATCAGCCCGCTGTACTGGTTCCCGCCGAACGATACTGATCTGGTGCGCCACCAGATGAAGGGCATGGGTCACCTCTCGGTGCTGGCGCTGCCGTTTGTGCTGATCGGGTTCCTTGTGTGCCTGCGGCGCTGGCGGCAGCCGGAATATCGTGCCGTGCTGGCGGCGCTGCTGGCCGCGCCGTTTTCGGCCTCGCTGGTAGCCATTCTGAT
>LJCR01003500.1 GCA_001399705.1 Kouleothrix aurantiaca | reverse complement strand
GCCTACCTCGCCATTGGCGACCGCGCGCGCGCCGACGAGGCGCTGGCCCTGCGCGCCTTTCTCGATCAGCGGCAGACATGGGTTGGCGCGGCGCTGCTTCTGTTTGGCTTGCTCGGCGTGGCTGGCAGTACCGTGCGGCGCTTTGTCGTGCGCGAGGCCGAGGCGTGGTGAACGCGTGGCGGGGTGAAAGGGTGAAAGGGTGACAAGATGACACGAGAAGGGGAGACAAGAAGAAAATGGCGATTGCAACGCTCGTGTCTCGTGTCTCTTGCCTCAAAGCCTTCGCGCCCTTTGCGCTCTTTGCGGTGAATAATCTGCTCGTCGGTCGTCGGTGGTCGGTCGCCGTAAACTTGCACACAGACGTATGCGATACGTCGCGGCGATACCTTGCAACCTTCAAACCTGTAACCTGATAACTCGCAACCTGTAACCGAACTATGCGACAACACCTGTTCCACACACTGAATCAGCTTGCCACCGACCGCTGGGCGCGGCGCGGGGTGCGTGTGCTGCTGCGCGCGGCCTGGCTCAGCGTGTGCATCTGGTGCATTGGGCTGGGCGCAAGCATGGTCTGGGGC
>LJCR01003501.1 GCA_001399705.1 Kouleothrix aurantiaca | reverse complement strand
GGCTGCTCGCCATTACGGCATCGTCATTCAGCGCGGAAGGCCCAATACCTGTTTCGAGCTTGGCGGCCTCACCGGGCTTCACGATGCGCCGGCCGGCCGGCACTTTGCTGAATGGCACGGCGTCGATATTTCCCAGGCCGCAGATGATTTCCTGCACGACCGTGCCGGGCGCCGGCGCCACCGAGTTGATGCACGTCAGCTCGCTGAGCGGCAGCCACTGCGGGCCGCTGACACTGCCCCACCATTGTTGTTGAATCTTCAGCGTGCGGTTGCCGAAATTGAGCGCCTTGAGCGCGATGCCATTGCCCTCGAAGCTATTGTGCTCCAGCTTGATGCGCGGCTGGCCGTTTGGCAGACCATCGATCAGAAGTGCCAGGCTGTTGCCGGTGAACAGGTTGTTCCGCAGCGTCAGGCGCATATTGCCGAGCGCGCTGCCGATTACATTCAGGCCAATGCGGTTGCCTTGCACCAGGCTATCGATGATATCGATGCGCTGGCTGGGTGCATTCAGCGCCGGCCCGATCGTCAGGCCAGCCGTTGCGCCGGTCAGGGTAACTGATTCCAGGCGAATTGCGCCG
>LJCR01000350.1 GCA_001399705.1 Kouleothrix aurantiaca | reverse complement strand
GCGGGTACAGCTCGGCCGCGACCGAGAGGATCAGGCAGGCCATGCCCGCGCCCACGGTGCGCCGGTAGGGCAAAACCAGGCTGTACAATCGGGTAAAAATGCCGCGCTCGCGTGGCGCGGGGATGCTCAGCGTTGCCATAGGCCCCTGTTCCAGTTCAAAAGCAGCGAGCTCTCTTTATTCAACCCACAACCAACAACCGACGGCCAAAATATTCACCACTGAGACACAGAGGCACGGAGGTTTTGGTTTACAGGTTTGAAGGTTGCAGGTTGAATGTTGGGACGTGGCAGGTTACTGCGAACTGCCGCCTGCCAACTGCTGCTTGCCTTACGCCGTGCGCCGCCGATACACCAGCGCGCCGCCCACGCCCAGCAGGCACAGCGCCGCGCACACCAGCAGCGTTTCCGAGACGCCAATGATGTTCGAGAGCGTGCCAATCAGCAAGCCGCCGATCGGCGTGCTGCCCGCGAACAGCAGCATATACAGCCCCATCACCCGGCCGCGCAGCGCGTCGGGCGTGGTGAGCTGCAAGAGCGTGTTCGCGCTGGTGGAGAACAGAATGCCCGCGAAGCCCAGCGCGATGAGCAGCGCGCCCGAAAGCGCGTAGTTCGTGGAGATGGCGACCGCGCCGAGCAGCAGGCCAAAGCAGGCCGAGCCAACGATCAGCCGGCGCATCGTCACCTTGCCGGCGTAGGCCGTCACCAGCGCGCCCACCAGCGAGCCCGCGCCCAGAAAGGCCGAAAGCCCGCCAAAGCCAGCCGCGTCAGTGTGCAGCACAAAGCCCGAAAGCAGTGGCAGCACCACGCTGAAGTTATAGCCAAACGTGCCGATCGCCGCCACGACGATCATAATCAGCAGCACCGCCGGCGTTTGCCAGACATACATCAGCCCTTCCAGCAGGTCGCTGCCCATGTGGCCGCTGCGCGGTGGCGGCGCAGCCAGAAATTCAGCGCGGTTCATCATAAACAGGCTGAACAGCACCGCGACAAATGTGATCGCGTTGATCAGCAGCACAAACGCAATACCAGACAGCGTGCTGCTCGCCCCGGCAATGATCAAGCCCGCCAGCGCCGGCCCAATAATGCGCGCGCCATTGAAGAGCATGGAGTTGAGCGCCACCGCATTCACCAGGTGGTCGCGCCCAACCAGCTCAACGGCAAACGCCTGCCGCACCGGGTTATCGATTGCGGTAATAATGCCCTGGGTCGCCGCCAGAATATAGACGTGCCAGAGCTGGATCGCGCCCGTTCCTACCAGCGCCGCAAAAATCACTGCCTGAACCAGCGCAGCTATTTGGGTGAAAATAATCAGCCGGTGCTTGGGCAGGCGGTCGCCAATGGCCCCGCCGAGCAGGGAGAGCAGCATGATCGGCAGGAATTGCAGCGCCGTGACGACGCCCAGCGCAAACGGCGATTGGGTGAGCTGCAGCACCAGCCACGATTGCGCGGTGGTCTGCATCCAGCTGCCAGTCTGCGAGATCAGCTGGCCAAACCAGTACAAGCGGTAGTTCCGCACCGACAGCGCGCGAAAGCCGCGCCCCAATGCGCCAAGGCGGCTCTGTGGGGCCGGCGCTGGGCTAGCCGGGTTGGCCGGCAGCTCAATTGGCGGATGAGCGTTCGTCGCTCGCATGTTGTTCCTCCTGCGCCAGCACGCGGCGCAGCGCCGGCAGCGCCACACGCACTGCCGTTAGTTCATTCTCACTTAGCTCGGCCAGCAGCGGTGCCAGCCGCTGCAACGATTGCGATTGGGCGCGCTCGTAGTGCAGCCGCCCGTTCTCGGTTAATTGCAAGATCGACTGCCGGCGATCGCTCGGGTCGGGCTCGCGCAGCACCCAGCCGCGCGCCACCAGCGCCTGCGCCAGCTCGCTCATCGACTGCAGGCTGACGCGGCGCTTTTTCGCCAGCGCGCTCAGCGTGAGCGGGGCGGCGGCCAGGTGCGCCAGCACGCGAAACTGTGGCATGGTCGTTTCTTCGCCGGCTTCGCGCCGCACCTCGGCCGCGACAATTCGGTTCAGCAGAGGCAGCACCGCCAGCAGATCCTGTGTAGTTTCAAGAACCAGATCCATAGAGTTTTTTCTCGCTTTTGCCAAGTGCCCTGATAATCAGGTTACCTGATGATTAGGATACTTGATGAATATCGACATGTCAAGAATCATTCCACGCTTTTTTTGGCCACCGACCACGGATGACCGACGACCAAAGTGGTCAGATGTTGGTCGTCTGTCCTCAAAGAAAAAACTCGGGAGTGGCACGCCACCCCCGAATCTGCATACGAATATTTCCCTGCCCGAGCGCGGTGCTAACCGCCGCGCACAAACGCCGCCAGCCAGTCGATCAGCGCGGCGATGTCGCCCAGGTGGCCGGTTTCAAACGGCGTGTGCGTGTAGCGCGCCGGAAAGACCACCATCGCCGCCGGGATGTCGGCGCGCATAAACGAAACGCCGTCGCTGCCGAACGAGCCAAACACCGCGTGCTGGATCGGGATGTCGGCGCGGGCGGCGGCCTGCTCAAGCGCGCTGGTGAGCGCGTGGTCGTAGTGCACCAGCGCGTCTTTATGCACCAGGCCGGGGCCGCCGCCCAGGCGCAGCGGCATGGCGTTTTCGCCAATGCCCGGGATATCACCAGCCAGGCCAATCTCCACCGCAATCGCGGCATCGAACTGCTCGCGCGCCGCCAGCGCCGCCGCGCCCACCACGCCGATCTCTTCCTGCACCGTACACGCCAGCGTCAGGTCGAATGCGCGCGCGGCGGGTGGCACGCGCCGCAGCACCTCGGTGATCACCGCCAGCGGCACGCGGTCGTCGAGCGCCTTGCCGACGACATGCGAGCCGCGCTGGCTGGTTTCGGCGTCCCAGATCACGCGCGTGCCGGGCGTGACGCCGCGCGCCAGCAGCTCGTCGCGGCTCAGCCCGGTGTCGACCCAGAAGTCGTTCCATGTGAGCTGGGCTGGCTCGGGCAGCACCAGCGAGGCAATATGCCCGGCCGCCGAGGCGATCACGCCGGGAATGGTGCCGCCGCGCGCCAGCACGCGTACCGGCTGGCCCACGGTAAACCACTCGCGCAGGCTGGTCGTGCGCGTCCAGGCCTGGCCGTTCGCCAGCCACAAAAAGCCGCCCGCATCGATCGCGCGCACGAGGTAGCTCAGCTCGTCGGCGTGCGCGGCCAGCAGCAGTTTCGGGCCATTGCCGCCGGCTCGCGCAATGATATTGCCCAGGCGGGTGCGCTCGGTATGCGCGCCGGCGGCCTGCCAGAGCGGCTCGATATAGTCGAGCACGGCGGCTTCCTGGCCGATTGGCCCGCTCAGCCCGGTCAGTTCCTTGATGAATCCAAACAGCTCGCTCATAGATATGCCCTTTACGGTCGGCGGCCCAGCTGCGTCAGCCCAGTGTTAGGCTTCGTGCTGCGCCATAGCGAACGGCACGCAATGTGCCCGATTTTAATGCAATGGGTTTTATTCTCAGGGGGAGAAGTGCCATGCACAGCAACACATGTAGCGCTTCAGCAAGCCGGGGAACACGTTCGTTTCACACCAGGTGCCCGGGTGGCCGCGTGGCTGCCCAGGCACCTTTTGCTGGCCGTTAGGAATCGAACACAATCACCGAGCGCAAGGTTTCGCCACGCTTCATCGCCTCGAACGAGGCTTCGGTGTCTTCCAGCGCAATCGTCTGCGTGACAACTTTATCGAGGTTGAGCTTGCCCTGCTGGTACCAGGCCGCCAGCATCGGGAAATCGCGCGTTGGCAGGCAGTCGCCATACCACGAGATGCCCAGCCGCCCGCCCAGGTCGAAGAAGCGCTGCAGATCGAGCGTCATCTGCGGGCCGGGGCCAGGCACGCCGATCACAATACAGGTGCCTGCCAGATCGCGGCACCACAGCGCCTGCTCCCACGTCTGCGCGATACCCACCGCTTCAAACGAGTAGTTCACGCCGTTGCCGCCCGTCAGCGCCTTGATCGCCGCCACCGGGTCGCCGTCATTCGGGTTGACGGTGTGGGTCGCGCCGAATTCCTTGGCCCACTCCAGCTTGCGCGGGTCGAGATCGACGGCGATGATGGTGGTAGCGCCGGCCAGACTCGCCCCGTTGATGATGCTATCGCCGACGCCGCCGCAGCCGAAGACCGCCACGCTGGTGCCGGGCTGCACATCGGCGGCGTACAAGGCAGCGCCCACCCCCGTCATCACGCCACAGCCAATCAGCGACATCTGCGGCGCGGGCAGGGCCGGGTCGTATGGTATGGCC
>LJCR01000035.1 GCA_001399705.1 Kouleothrix aurantiaca | reverse complement strand
CAGGCAGTATGCAGTCGGCAGCAGCTTAAACCGCAAAGCGCGCGAAGAACGCAAAGTGTGAAAGCGTGAGTTGAGCAGGCGGCAGTTGGCAGTATGCAGTCGGCGGGAGCTTGAACCGCAAAGCGCGCGAAGAACGCAAAGGGTGAAAGGGTGAGTTGAGCAGGCGGCAGTTGGCAGTATGCAGTCGGCAGCAGCTTAAACCGCAAAGCGCGCGAAGAACGCAAAGTGTGAAAGCGTGAAGGGACGGTAATTCATCCCAATCGTCAATCGCCAATCCTCCGTGCCTCCGTGTCTCTGTGGTGAATAAAATAAGCATCCCAAAAGGAGCACGCGTATGTCTTCCCCACAAACCGCGCAGGTGCGCGTCGACGCCAGCGCCTGGCAGGGCGAGCTGGCCCACAGCTGGAACTACATCGGCTACGACGAGATCAACTACACCACCACGCCCGAAGGCGAGGAGCTGCTGGCGAAGTTCATGGCGATGCAGGAGAAGCCCTATTTCGTGCGCCCGCATCACCTGTTCTGCACCGGCAACGGCCACGGCATCCCGAAGTGGGGCTCGACCAACGCCTACCTTGAGGACGACGACGGCACGCCGATCTACGACTGGACGATCGTGGATCAGGTGTTCGACACGATGTTGAAGTACCGCTGCAAGCCCTTCGTCGAGCTTGGCTTCATGCCGCAGGATCTGGCCGACCCCGCGCATTACGATATCGGCGCAGATGCCTGGAGCGCGCAGCAGTACCGCGCGACCGGCTGGGCCGCGCCGCCGAAGGACTACCAGAAGTGGTACGACCTGGTGCACGCGCTGGTGCAGCACTGCCAGCAGCGCTATGGCGAGAATGAGATCGCGACGTGGTACTGGGAGCTGTGGAACGAGCCGGATATTTTCTACTGGCGCGGCACGCCCGAAGAGTTCAACAAACTGTACGACTACACCGCCGCCGCCGTGCGCGCCGCCAGCCCTTCCGCGCGTGTGGGCGGCCCGGCCACCACCAATCCGGGGCCGAGCAGCCGCGCCGCCGCATACCTCGAAGGCTTTCTCGAGCACTGCGCGAATGGCAGAAACGCATACACCGGCGGCACCGGCGCGCCGCTCGACTTCATCAGCTTTCATGTCAAGGGGGGCGGCTACCGCGCCGACCCGCGCCACCGCAAGCAGAACCCGCCATCGGTGAAGCAGGTGCTGCGCGACACCGCAAACGGCTACGCGATCATCAGCAAGTACCCGCAGTTTCAGGGGCTGGAATGCATTCTGTCGGAGATCGACCCCGACGGCTGGGCGGCGGGCGGCGCGCACGACAACGCCAACCTGAACTTCCGCAACACTGAGTATTATGCCAGCTTCACCGCCGCCGCATTCGACAAGGTGAGCCGCTTTGCAAAGCAGAATGGCTGGGATCTGCGGCTGCTGACGTGGGCGTTTCTGTTCGTCGGCGAGCGCTGCTTCGAGGGCACGCGCGTGTTCTCGACGCAGGGCATCGACAAGGCGATTATGAACCTGTTCCGCATGTACGCGCAGATCGGCACGCAGCAGGTCGCGTTTGAAAGCTCGGCGGCAAAAAACCCGCTCGACTACGCGGACATGAACGGGCGCGGCGAAAAGCCCGACATCGCCGGCTTCGCGGCGCTGAGCGGCAGCAAGCGGCTCGACGTGCTTGTGTACAACCACCACGACGACTGGGACATGCGCGGGGAGTACACGGTCGAACTGGAGGTCGCCGGGCTGCCGTTCGCGGGCAAATCGGTCACCGTCACGCACCAGCGCATCGACGCCGAGCACAGCAACGCCTACGCGGAATGGGTGCGCCAGGGCCGCCCGAACTACCCCGCGCCCGGCCAGCGCGCCGCGATCAAGGCGCGCGACGGGCTTGAGCTGCTGGAAGCGCCGCGCACGGTTGAAGCTACCAGCAGCACGCTGCGGCTGTCGTTCACCCTCCCGGTGCACGGCATCTCGCTGCTGACGCTTACCGCAGCCGAGTGAAAACAATGGCCCGCTTCTTGCAGAAACTGGCGCGTTTACGAAACAAGGCCACCACAAAGCCAATAACTGATTTGTAACTATTCGGGCCGACACTAGAGCCATTAAAGGCATGTTATTGGTTTGTGTGTATTCACGCTGATCGGAACAAGGGCGTTTACGGTTAGCCAGGCGGCGCATCTCGCGCCGGCGGCGACTCATGAGGTGAAGCGATGGATATTATTCTTCTCGGACCACCCGGAGCCGGCAAAGGCACGCAAGCATTCGCCATTGAACATCATGTTGGGGTCAAGCATATCGCCAGCGGCGACCTGTTTCGCGCGGCGATCAAGCAGGGCACGCCGCTTGGCAAGCAGGCCCAGGGCTATATGAGTCGCGGCGAGCTGGTTCCCGACGAGCTGGTGATCCGCATGATCATCGAGCGGGTGACGTGCGACGATTGCGCCGATGGCGTGCTGTTCGACGGTTTCCCGCGCACCGAGGCGCAGGCCGCCGCCCTCGACACCGCGCTGCGCGAGCATGGCCGCCAGATCGACACGGTGCTGTTTCTGAACGTGCCCGGCGACGTGCTGCTGAAGCGCATGGCCGGCCGCCAGATGTGCAACACCTGCGGCGCGATCCACAATATATACTTCTTCCCCTCCAAGCGCGACGGCATCTGCGACACCTGCGGCGATGCGCTCTACCAGCGCAGCGACGATAATTTGGAAACCGCACGCCATCGCCTGGAAGTGTACTTTGCGCAGACGCGCCCGCTGATCAGCTACTACCGCAGCCTGGGCAAGCTGGTCGAAATCGACGGCCTGCGCCCGATCGACCACGTCACCGATGCGATGCTTGAGTCGCTGGGCGTGATGCAGACGCTGGAGCGCGCTGCGTAGGTGTGAGAATCGACGCGGCGCCGGGTGGGAGCCTCCACCTGCCCGGTTCTCCCGCGCGTGAGTATAAAAAGGCGGGCGCCTGCGCGGCGCCCGCCTTTTGTGTGCCTTGCATTCTTTATGCTGCGGGCTGCAAAAGCCCGCGCGCCTGCACCGTCGCCACCGAAAGCGTTTTGTAGCCAGCAGTGTCGAACAGCACCGTCAGGCTTTCGGCGTCGGCGCTGTGCACCACGCCCGGCCCCCAGGCGGTATGCCGCACCTGCGCGCCAACCGCAAACGGCGCCGGCGCCCCAGAAAATGCCCGCGCGGCATGCACGGCAATGCGCTCATCGCCCGTGCGCGGCATATCCACATCGCACATGGCGCATGCCGCCGGCTCGTCGTCGGCAAAATAGTCGAGCAGAAAGCGCCGCCGGCACGACCCCGCCTCGGCGTAGCCGCGCATCATCTCAAGGCGGCTGCGCTCGTAGGCGCGGCGGTATTCTTCCGCCTCCAGCGACACCTCGGCCAGGTCGAAATCGGGGCGACGCACGTAGATGCGGCCGCGCTGCTCGCCAATTGCGCGGGCACTTTTCAGCACCTCAATGGCGCGCAGCAGGTCGTGCTGGCCAAGGCCAGCGGCGGCACGCAGTTCGTGGCGCGTTGCGCGGCCCAGCGCCTGCAAGGCCATCCAGGCGCGCGCCAGCTCTTCGGCGGTAAGCTGCCCGCCCGCAGCCATAAACGCCGCGCGCCCAAGGTCGCCGGGGCGGTAGATCAGCACGCAGCGCGAGAGTTTGCCGTCGCGCCCGGCGCGGCCAGCCTCCTGGTAGTAGGCTTCCAGGCTGGCCGGCACATCGCGGTGGATCACAAAGCGCACGTCGGGCTTGTCGATGCCCAGGCCAAAGGCGTTGGTGGCCACAATCACGCGCAGCTCGCCAGCCATAAACTGCTCCTGCACGCGCGCGCGGTCGGCCTTGCTGCGGCGGCCGTGGTAGAAATCGGCGGCGATGCCCCATTCGCGCAGCCAGGCGGCGGTTTGCTCGGCGGCGCGGGTGGTGGCGGTGTAGATCAGCCCGCTGCCATTCATGGCTTCGCAGAGCTGCTGCGAAAGGCCGGGCTCGTATTCGTCGCAGTCGGTGGTGAGCAACTGCTGCAGCACAGCCCGGTCGTGCGCTTCGGTCTCGACGCGGCGCACCTCAAAGAACAGGTTTGGCCGATCGATGCCATGCGCCACCACTGCCGGTTCGCGCAGGCCCAATCGCTCGGCAATTGCGCGGCGCAGCCAGGGTGTGGCCGTGGCGGTGAGCGCCAGCGTGGTTGGGCGCCCCAGCCGCTTGATCGCGGCAGCGAGCTGCAGGTAGGCCGGGCGGAAGCTGTGGCCCCATTCCGTCACGCAGTGTGCCTCATCCACCACAAACAGGCTTGTATCCAGCGCCCGCAGCTCGGCAACAAAGGCGGCATCCTCGAAGCGCTCGGGCGTGAGGTAGAGCAGCCTGGCCGCGCCCGCAGCGACGCGCGCCAGCTCGGCAGCCGACTGCGCCGCCGACAGGGTGCTGTTGATCATGGCCACGCCGACGCCGTGCGCGGCCAGCGTTTCAACCTGATCTTTGATCAGCGCGAGCAGCGGCGAAACCACAATCGTCACGCCGGGCAGGAGTTGGGCGGTGAGCTGGTATACCAGCGATTTTCCCGCGCCGGTGGGCAGCACGGCCAGCACATCGCGGCCTTCCAGCAATGTCGTGATAATGCGCTCCTGGCCGGGGCGAAACTCGGAGTGGCCGAACTGCTCGTGCAGCAGCTGGCGAAGCTGCGCCCAACTCACGGCAGGGGCGGGTGCGTGCGAAACAGAACCCATAGGAACCTCGTTGTTTGAAAGGGTACGTCCAGCCGCGCATGTGAGGCTGCTCGGGGCGAAGGCTGGGTAGGGAAGAAAAAGCAACCGCTGTGCCGCGGCTTGAGAAGGCGTGAGCGAAGCAGGTGGCAGTTCGCGGTCCTCGGCAGGCGCTTCAACCGCAAAGCGCGCAAAGAGCGCAGACATGAAAAGTGACACTGCGGTTGCTTGTACGCTTTTTGCCCTTTAGCGCCTTTAAATCTCCCTGCCTCTGTGTCTCCGTGGTGAAGATTACAATCGCCAAAAGCACAAAAACGCGGGCGCAGCCCAAGCCACGCCCGCGAAAGAAGCAAAAGGCCGATTAGCTCACGGCCGCCTGCCCGTGCATGCCGTTGTTATCCTCGGTCGCCTGGTCGGCCAGCTGCGTCAGCACCGAAGGCGCGAGCGGCGTCTGGCTTTCCCAGCCGGTGCGGTTGATGTCGCCGCTGAACTCGTTGGTCGGCGCGGGCAGGAACCAGTTCATGGCCTTGAGCGCGCCAGCCATGGCGCGTGGGAACAGCGCCTGCAAGGCGGCCAGCGCCTTGGCCTGGAACGAAATCACCAGCTGCGGCGAACCCGCGCGCGCAGCCTCGACAATCTGGCGCGCGGCAGTTTGCGCATCGACCGAGCTGACGGGCAGCGCGTCGATGATCGAGAACCAGGTGAACTCCTTGCTGTGCTGGCCCTTGAACATGGCGTTGAAGTGCGAGCCGGTGCGCATCAGGCCCGGGAACACCGTGGTGACGCTGATGCCGTCTTTCGCCAGCTCGGCGCGCATGCCGTCCGAAAGGCCGGCCAGCGCGAACTTGCTGGTGGTGTAGGGCACCAGGTGCGGCACCGCCACTTTGCCGCCAATCGACGAGATGTTGACGATGCGGCCCTGGCCCTGCCGGCGCATGTGCGGCGCGGCGGCGCGCATGGTGTAGAGCGGCCCCCACATATGCGTCGCCAGCGCATCCTCGAAATCGGTGGTCTGCATATGCTCGACCGGGCCGGCCTGAATGACGCCGGCGTTGTTCACCAGCACATCAATGCCGCCGTAGCGCGCCACAGCCCGCTCGATGGCGTTGGCGGCCTCGCGCTCGTCGCGCACATCGCATGTGAAGGCCAGCACGTCGGCGCCGCTGGCGACCAGCTCCTGGCGGGCCTGCTCAAGCTCGGCGCTGTCGCGCGCCACCAGCGTCAGCAGCGCGCCTTCGGCGGCGAACTCACGCGCCAGCACCAGGCCCAGCCCGCGTGAGCCGCCGGTGATCAGCACCGACTTACCGCGAAAATCGTATGGCATCGGCGGGTTCAGGCGCCGGCGCACAACCGCCACGCCCGCCCCGGCGGCGGCCAACAGTGCAAGTTTCGTCAGGAATTTCATTGCGTTTCTCCTTACAATATGCAGACGAGAAAGCAAGTATTGGGCCATGCTATGGCTTCAGCACAACCTTGATGCAGCCGTCGTCCTTGTGGCTGAACACATCATAGCCCTTGGCCGCGTCGTCGAGCCGCAGGCGGTGCGTGATCACAAACGAGGGATCGATGTCGCCGCGCTGGATGTGATCGAGCAGCTTGGGCAGGTACTTGTGCACGTGCGTCTGGCCCATTTTGAAGGTCAGCCCTTTGCTGAAGGCCGCGCCCAGCGGCACTTGGTCGAGAAAGCCGCCATACACGCCCGGGATCGAGACGGTGCCGCCCTTGCGGCAGGCCATGATCGCCTCGCGCAGCGCGTGCGGCCGGTCGGTCGCCATCCACGCCGCCGCCTTCACGCGATCGTACATGGCGTCGATGCTGGTGCCGTGCGCTTCCAGCCCCACCGCGTCGATCACGGCGTCGGGGCCGCGCCCGCCGGTCATTTCCTTCAGGCGCTCCAGCGTCGATTCTTTCGAAAAATCGATCGTCTCGACCTCGCCGCCTCGCTGCGCCAGCGCCAGCCGCTCGGGCACTTCGTCGATGGCGATCACGCGCTCGGCGCCGAGCAGAAAGGCGCTGCGAATGGCGAACTGGCCGACCGGCCCGCAGCCCCACACGGCCACGGTGTCGCCGCGCTGAATATTGCAGTTTTCGGCGGCCATGTAGCCGGTCGGGAAGATGTCGGAAAGAAACAGCACCTGCTCGTCGTCCATACCGTCGGGGATTTTGACCGGCCCAACGTCGGCATACGGCACGCGCACATACTCGGCCTGCCCGCCGGCATAGCCGCCCATCATGTGCGAGTACCCAAACAAGCCCGAGGCCGACGCGCCATACAGCTTTTCGAGCATCCGGGCATTCGGGTTCGAGTTATCGCACAGCGACCACATCTGGTTCTTGCAGAAGAAACAGTTGCCGCAGGCCATGGTGAAGGGCACCACCACGCGGTCGCCAATCGCCAGGTTGTGCACCTCGCTGCCCAGCTCAACAACCTCGCCCATGAACTCGTGGCCGAGGATGTCGCCGGCCTCCATGGTGGGAATGTATCCGTCGTACAGGTGCAGGTCCGAGCCGCAAATCGCGGTGCTGGTGACCTTGATGATCGCGTCGCGCGGGTTCAGTATTGTGGGGTCGGGCACGGTTTCGACGCGCACGTCGTACTTGCCGTGCCAGCATAAAGCTTTCATAGGTGCTCCTTGGCGCTACGCATCAATTTCTTGTTCGGTGGTGCCGCCGATCCAGCCGGGCGCATCGCTCGCCGGGAACGACTCGTCCGAGGCTTCGTCGATCGTGGCCTGCGCGGCGCTGCTGGCCGCGCCCGGTGCGGGCTGGCTCGGCGCGGGCGAAGGCTCGAGCAGCGCGCCAAGCATCGAGCGCTGGCCGCTGGGCTGGCCGGCCGTGGTTGGGATCTCGCCGGCCTCAACAATATTGCGCAGCCGCCGCAGGTCGCCTTCAATCTGCTGGCCCGGCGCCTCGCCAAACAGCGCCGCCACCACCGCACCCAGCGGACCGGCGGGCGGGTCGTAGCTCAGCTCGACATGCACGATCGTGCCGCGCTCGGCCAGCGCTTCCTCGAAGCGCACCGTGCCGCTGTTCGTCACCTGCGCGCCCGGCAGCGAGCGCCAGCTGATCAGCGTGTTCTCCTGATCCTGCGTCAGCTCGGCGTCCCACTCGACGCTGGTGCCGGCCGGGCCGTTCGCCACCCAGTGCGAAAAGCGCTTGTCGTTTTCGCGCACTTCCTGCAGGTGCTTCATGAAGCGCGGCAGATTCTCGAACTTGCGGAAGAAGGCATACACCTCTGCGGGCGGGCGTGCGATGCCGATGCTCTTCTGCACGCGGAGCGGGCCGCGCTTGGGGTCGGCGCTGCTCAGGCCCAGGCGGTAATACACCGGGCAGTGGGCGGTTGCGCCGCGATACAGCAGCGTGCCGCCAAGCAGCGCCAGCCCAAGCCCGCCAAAGGAGCGGTTGCGCAGGCCGCCCAGCAGGAGCCACGGGCCGGCCACGACACCCGCCAGCCGCTCGTAAAAGCCAACATTGCGCACCGCATTTGAGGATGCATAATATGGTCGTTTCATCGTAAACTCTCCTTTTTTAGCCGCGCAGCAGCGACTCCGCGCCGTCGATCCAGATTTCGGTGCCGGTAATATGGCTGGCCGCATCGGATGCGAGGAACAGCACCAGATCGCCCACCTGCGCGGCGGTGCCGGGCTTGCCGCCAGTGAGCGGCTGCGAGCCTTCGGGGAACTCAGCTGGGATGCGAACCTTGTCGAGGTCGCGCTGCTCGGTGTTGTCGTCGATCTCGGTTTCGATCGCGCCCGGGCAGATCACATTCACGCGCACTTTTTGCGGGGCCAACTCCAGCGCAAGCATCTTGCTCATCGCCACCTGCGCGGCCTTGGTGGAAGAATAGGCGGTCGCGCCGGTGTTGCTGAAAATGCGCGTGCCATTCACCGACGCAGTCACGATCACTGCGCCGCCGCGTCGCTTCAGGTAGGGAGCGGTGTATTTAATCGTCAGAAACGTGCCGGTCAGGTTGATATCGATGGTTTTCTGCCACTCTTCGGGCGTCAGCTCCTCGATCGGCGCCCACACGCCATTGATACCGGCGTTCGCAAACACAATGTCGATGCGGTCCCACGCTTCGACAACCTCGGCTGCGGCGCGCTCCATGTCGGCGGGCTTGGAAACGTCGGCTTGCACCACCATGGCCTCGCCGCCGGCGTGCTTGATCGCATCCACGGTTTTCTGCAGCTCATCGGGGGTGCGGCCCAGCGCGGCCACGCGCGCGCCAGCCTTGGCCAGGGCAAGGGCGGCGGCCTTGCCAATGCCTGATCCAGCGCCTGTAATAAAGGCGACTTTATTGTCCAGTTGCATCGCAATTTCTCCTCTCGTCTCGCGCAACCTGTAGCACGGAGTGTGCCGTTGGCGCGGACAAACCTGCGCCACGCACGGGAATCAAATGGCGCCATCACAGGATGGCGCCGTTGCAGAAATTCTTGCGCTTGCGCAATAGCGCTCAGTTGGAGTAGCAGCGCGCTACGGGTATTTCACCCCTTACCCTGCCCTGTGCGTATTATGTCCGATAGCCATAGCGCGTCACATACTGGTTCAGCTCGTCCTGGCGCGCGGCGCGCTCGGCCTGAAAGGCGGCGTACTGCTCGGGGGCCAGGCGGGCCAGAATGGCGGCAAAATCCTTCACGCCGTCGCTGCCTTGCTGGTTGCGGAGCGGGCAGCCCTGTTCGTTATATTCTTGCGCTTGCATAGCCGTACTCGTTTTTCGGGCCGTGGGCGGAAGCGCTGCGCGGGCCAGAACAGGGCGCCGAGCGAGTGTGACGAAGGGCCACGGCTTTACTACCGCGTGTCAAAGCAAGTTGCTTGCCACAGGCTGTGCCGGGCAGCAAAAAGCCCGCGATGCCTGCACCCCGGGCTGTTCGCGGCGTATTTGGCGCAGGGCTAGCTGGCGTCGCCTTTGATCTCGGTGGAATGCGCGGCACTGACCCAGGCATACAAGCGAGCCGCCACCACCGTCAGCACCAGAATCGCCACCGAGATCGCAAATTTCACCAGATCGTTCAGCTCTACACCGGTCACCTCTTGCCAGATCAGCTCACCACTGATTGCCAGCAGCAACAGGTAGGCGGCGTGCTCAAGCGCCGGCTCCCAGGCGATCAGGCGGGTGAACAGCGTAGCGGCAAAGCGGATGACCACAATACCAATCGCCACGCCGGCAATCACCACCCACAGGCGCTCGGAAAGCGACACCGCCGCCACGACATTATCGAGGCTGAATGCCAGATCGGCCAGCTCAATCGTCACCACCACATTCCAAAAACTCTTCTTGGGGCGTGGCGCGGGCGGATTTTCGGGGTTGGCGCGCTGCTGCTGATGGTGCTGCAAACGGTCGAAGAAGTGCTTCACCGCGAGGTAGATCAGGTAGAGCGCGCCGAGAATTTGCATCCACGGGTTGCGGATGATAATACTTGCCAGCGCCAGCATAATGATGCGCCCGGCATACGCGCCAAACAAGCCAACCTTCAGCGCCGACTCGCGCTGCGAGCCGAGAATGCGGTCGAAGCGGCTCATGATTGGGTGGAGTGCTGCGGGCCAGGGGGTTGGGCGGTCGTTCGGCAGGCGCGCAACCATTGCGCCAATCACCGCCGCATTATCGATCGAGAGAATACATTCAAGAAACACAAGCTGGGCAATGATCGTGATTATTCCAAAGTCCACATTGGTCCTCGCTTTCGGGAAAGTCGGCGCAGCGTGCTGGCCGGCATACCGATAGGGCACGTGCCCGATTGTTCCCAACGCCACTACAACGCGGCCCGCTCCATGTATTGTAGCGCGAAGCCGGGGCGATCTGATTCCTGCAGCTTACGATGATGTCACAGCAAGCAAAGTCTATGCCTGTGTTCTGGCGCCTATTATAGCCCTATTCAAAAGCCAGGAGTCAAGCGCCAGCATGTCTTTGGCTTCCTGAAGCGCTTGTTTCGCAGCGGCTTAATGGCTTTGAAAAGCGCTATTCAGCAACGAAACGTGCCGGTGCAGGATTGCGCCTTCTGCTATAATGGGCGCAATCCTTATCACGCGCCGATCGCGCTGCCGGGTATTCTGCCTGGTAGCCGCACACGAAAGTGCAAGCTATGGCCGAGTTTAACCCGGTGCTGGTGAAAGAGCTGCGCGGCCGCATGCGCGGCGCGCGCGCCTTTGTGCTGCTGACGATCTACCTGCTGATTTTGAGCGGCGTGTCGCTGCTGTTCTACGCCGCCATTGCCGACGTCTCGGCCTCGGATCTGAACAGCGGGCGCACGATTGGCAAAAGTCTGTTTCTGCTGATCGCCGCCGTCGCCCTGATCGAGGTCTGCATTATTACGCC
>LJCR01003497.1 GCA_001399705.1 Kouleothrix aurantiaca | reverse complement strand
GCCAGGCGCCAAAGCGCGGTATACTACGGGGGCGGCTGACGACCGACGACCGATAACTGACGAACGACGGACGACGGACGACCGACGACCGACGATTGCGAAACTCAACAATCGGCACTCAACACTCAAAACTACCAACCACGCGCCCGTCGTCGGTGGTCGGTGGTCTGTGGTCGCTCTTCAAGATCAAACGCCAATCAAAGCATACAAGGCCCATGCCCGACACCAACGCGCCAAATCCTGATACCCGCGAGCGCCGCTACTTCGCGCGCGTCAGCGCCGGCCTTGAGTCGGTGGCCTGGGACGACATCGCCGCCCGCACCGGCGCGCGCCTGCTCGGCATCGGCCACCGCCGCGTCGATTTCGCCTGCGCCGCGCCGCCCGCCGCGCTGCTCGATCTGCGCAGCGTGGATGATGTCTACGCGCTGGTGGCGCGCCTGAACGGCCTGGATCACACCCGCCTCACACTGCTGCGCCTGAGCAGCAAGCTCAGCAAGGTCGATTTTGCGCCCGCGCTCGCCACCGTGGCCGCCGCCCGCACCCTGCCCGAATATCCGAAATACCGCGTCACCGCCAGCC
>LJCR01003499.1 GCA_001399705.1 Kouleothrix aurantiaca | reverse complement strand
GAGCAGCTGCGGCTGCACCGCGACACGGTGCGGCACGAGATGGTGCGCGCCGCGCGACACGGCGGCGAAGGCGCTGCACCGCCCGATATTGCCCACACCCTGGCCGACGCGCGCCGAGAGATTGCGCGCCTGAAGGCCGCGCTGCGCGCCGGTGGCGAGACGGTGGACGACGAGCTGGGCGATGAGGCACCGCCGCCCGGCGAAACTCCAGCGCCACCACCGGCCGGGCATCAGCAACGCATCGACGGCGGCGATCATAATGTTCAGGCAATCAATA
Source organism: Kouleothrix aurantiaca (assembly GCA_001399705.1). Classification (GTDB taxonomy): domain Bacteria; phylum Chloroflexota; class Chloroflexia; order Chloroflexales; family Roseiflexaceae; genus Kouleothrix; species Kouleothrix aurantiaca. The sequence continues at coordinate 302 of LJCR01003499.1, read as the reverse complement.
GCACTGTCAGTGTGACGAACTACGCGGGCGATAGCGTCGCCGGCGACCAGGTGCTGGGCGACAAGGTGCTGGGCAATAAGATCGTTCAATACCCTGATCTGCCCCCGCTGCCGCCCGTTGATCAAGCAGATGCGGAAGCGGCATTTGCCCAACTGCCCCTTGATGCCGTGCCGGATGTAGCGCGCACACTGCCGGCTGGCTCGCGCATGCCGTATGAGCCGAACGCGCTATTCCAGGGGCGCGACGACGAGCTGCGCGCGGTGGCGGCGGCGCTGGCGGCCGGCGACGCGAATGTGATTAGC
>LJCR01003498.1 GCA_001399705.1 Kouleothrix aurantiaca | reverse complement strand
GCGCGGCCAGCAGGATCGCCACCGACGCGCCCATCGAGAAGCCAACCAGGCCCAGATGCGCGCCCGCCACCCGCCCGAGCGCATAGGCAACTGCGGCCTCGGCGTCGCGCAGCCCGTAGTAGGCGAGCGAGTGCTGGGCAATCTCGCTCTGGCCGCGCGAGCGCCCGTCGAACAGCAGCACGTTGTTGCCGGCGCGCCACAGCCCGCTGCCAATGCCCAGCAGGTCGGATTTGGGGCTGCGATGCCCGGCCAGGCCCACAACCACGCGCTGCGAACCGGGGTGCGGCAGCCACCAGCCGCTCAGGCGCAGGCCGTCGGCGGTGCGGAAGGTGATTTCTTCGTAGCCCTCGACGCGCGTTTCAAACGGCGAGAAGGTGTAGGCGGACATGAAATCGCCAGCTTGACGAAAATTTATGCGGGCGGTAGCGTAGGCAGCGGCGCCGATCAGCACACCGGCGGCGCCGAGCGCGGCCGCCCCGGCAACCCCGGCCAAATGGCGCGGCCCGAGAGGTAATTGGTGACTCTGATGCTTTATGTGCATGGCGCGTATTGTAGCATAAGTTGCGCGCCCCCCTGAAG
>LJCR01003494.1 GCA_001399705.1 Kouleothrix aurantiaca | reverse complement strand
ATTCAGCGGATGCCTTACTCGGCGGCCTGGATGGGCTCGCTGCCAATTGGCAGGCCCAGCACGGTGCCAAGCGTTGCGCCGGGCTGGTCGCCGGGCTTGCGCAGCGCGTGCGCCAGCACCTCGTCGAGCGTATCGACCGGGATGAAGGTCATCTCGTCGAAGACCTCGCGCGGCAGCTCGTCCAGCTCGATCTCGTTGCGGCGCGGCAGCAGGATGGTGCGGATGCCGGCGCGGTGCGCGCCGAGCGCCTTCTCCTTGATGCCGCCAATCGGCAGCACCCGCCCGCGCAGCGAGATCTCGCCCGTCATCGCCACGTCGTCGCGCACCAGCCGGCCGGTTGCGGCCGAGGCCAGCGCGGTGGCCATGGTGATGCCCGCCGAGGGGCCGTCCTTCGGCACGCCGCCCGCCGGAACGTGGATGTGAATGGCGTGCGTATCGAAGAAGCGCGGGTCGATGCCGAGCGAGTTGGCGCGCGAGCGCACGTAGGTCAGCGCGGCCTCGGCGCTTTCGCGCATCACCTCGCCAAGCTGGCCGGTGATCTTCAGCTCCTTGCTGCCCTCGACAATCAGCGCCTCGATG
>LJCR01003495.1 GCA_001399705.1 Kouleothrix aurantiaca | reverse complement strand
GTGGGCAACCTGGTGTTTGCCGGCCCGCACGCCACCGGCACGGCAGCCGCCAATGATCATACGCTGGTGATGGTGTTTCTGCGCGGCGGCTGCGACGGCCTGAGCCTGGTCGCGCCCTACGACAACCCGATCTACGTCGCCAAGCGCGGCGACCCGGCCAAGGGTGGCATTGCGGTGAGTGGCGCGCTGCCGATCAACCCGAAGAACGCCAGCTTCGACAGTAATGTGGGCCTGCACCCGAACGCCGCGCCGCTGAAGGAATTATACGACGCGGGCCACCTGGCGATTGTGCACGCCTGCGGCCTCGACAACGACACGCGCAGCCACTTCGACGCGATGGACTATATCGAGCGCGGCACGCCCGACAACAAGAACATGTCGAGCGGCTGGCTGGCGCGCCACCTCCAGTGCGTCGAGCCCGACGGCACGCTGCCGACGCTGGCGGCCGCGCCTGCCGCGCCGGTTTCGCTGCTGGGCGAGCCCGATGCCGTCGCCACCACCGACGCGGGCAGCTACAGCCTGAGCGGCTCGTGGTTCTATACCAACAACAACGACGCGCGCTACCACAACGCCATGCTC
>LJCR01003496.1 GCA_001399705.1 Kouleothrix aurantiaca | reverse complement strand
ATGTAGGCTTGCAGCGCGGCCGGGTCGACTCCAAGTTGCTGGAAGACCGCCTGCTCTGGCGCGGGCAGCGTGCTGGCAAGGTGCTGCGGTCGCGTGCGGGCGCGCACTTCCACCGGGCTCATTTCCCACAGCGGGCCAGAATAGCTTTGCAGCGTATCGGGGTCCCAGTAGCTGATCGATTTACTGATGCCGCCGGTAAGCGACACGCCCGCGACCCAGTACGCGCCATTCAGCGCCAGCGGTTTGAGCTTAAAATCGTAGAGCGACGCCTGCGGGCCGCCATTCTTGGCGTCCTCACCCGTTTCGGCGGTGTGCGCGGCGACAACCGTACCATCGCTGAGCACCAGCGGGTCGCGATAGTGGCCGGAATTGTTGGGCGTGGCCGTGGTGCTGGCCGTGTCGCGGTGCGTGACGTAGGTGACCGCAATATGATCGGCGTCGGTGGTGGGCGGCGCGTCGAGGCGAATGATCTGGCCGGCGGCGTGTGTGCCAAACTCGGGCGCATCGACGGCGTAGTAGCGGCCGGGGTGCTGCGGGTCTTCGGCAATTTGCAGCAGGTTCTCGACACGGTTGGGGTTG
>LJCR01003491.1 GCA_001399705.1 Kouleothrix aurantiaca | reverse complement strand
GAACATGCGCGTGATGCGCGGCAATCTGCTCGACACGCTGAATATGCAGTACGTCACCACCGCGCGCTCGAAAGGTTTGTCGGAAAGCCGGGTGATTTACCGCCACGCCACGCCCAACGCGCTCCATCCGATCATTATGTATCAGGGCACGGTGCTGCCGTACATGCTGGCCGGCGAGCTGGAAGCGGCGATTGTGCTGGGGCTGCCGACGCTTGCGCCAATGTTTTATGGCTCGCTGCTCAACCAGGATATCTACCTGACCGGCGGCTTCCTGCTGATCTACGGCGTGCTGCTGGTTGTCGGCAACCTGATTGCCGATATCATGCTGTCGCTGCTCGATCCACGCATTCGGCTGAACTAGCACGCTTGCAGCGCAGGAATTGGGGGATAGGGGATAGAGATTGGTTCGCGGGTTGCAGGTTGGCAGGTTGGCAGTATGCAGTTGGCAGTATGCAGTTGGCAGGCCAATACCAAAACTCAAGGCCCTAAACTCTCGTATGGTTGCAGGTTGGCAAATTTGAAAGTTGCAAGGTACCGCGTCTGGCTCACTGCCAACTGCTAACTGCCCACTGGTTAGTTC
>LJCR01003492.1 GCA_001399705.1 Kouleothrix aurantiaca | reverse complement strand
GCGGATCGAGCTGCGCGGGCTGGCGCGTTTTGCGCCCTGGCTTGGCATTGGCAACCACGAGCGCGCGGCCATTCGCGCCTTCGCCGCCGACCTGTGGGACGCGAGCGTGCCAGCCGCGCTGATCTAATCGTGCTGCGCTCAGCGCGAAAACTGCCCGCAAAAACGGGCGAAGGCACGAAGATCGCTTGAATCTTCGTGCCTTCGTGTCTTCGTGGTTTGGTTCGCGCGCTAGGCCTCAACCGCTGCCACATCGCCCTCGGCGCGCTCGGCCACCGAGCCGATGCTGAAGTACTTCGCGTCGGGGTGGTGAATGACGATGGCGGCGGTGCTTTGCTCGGGCACCAGCTGGAAGGCCTCGGTGAGCGACACGCCAATGCGCTCGGCGGGCAGGATCGCGAACAGCTTGGCGTGCTCATCGAGATCCGGGCAGGCCGGGTAGCCCCACGAGTAGCGCTTGCCGCGCTCGCCGGTCTTCGAGCCGGGCTCGGTGCGAAGGCCCAGGCTTTGCCGCACCACGCGGTTGGTATACTCGGCCAGCGCCTCGGCCAGCGACACGCTCAGGCCGTGGATGTAGTAGCCA
>LJCR01003493.1 GCA_001399705.1 Kouleothrix aurantiaca | reverse complement strand
TGGGCGCGCTCGGCCGGCACGTGCGGGTCGCTGGTGCCGAACTGGAACAAGAGCGGTGCGGGCGCGAGGCGGCCAATCTGCGCGATTGGGTCGTGCGGCGCGAAGCTGGCGCGGAAGGCGGCGCGTTCGGCTTCGGGCAGGCGCGGGTAGTACAGGTACCAGTCGGGAAAGCGCGGCGTGCCGGCCATCAGCACATAGCACGAAGGGCGCGGATCGGCTGCGCCAAGCAGCACGCCATACATCGCGCCAAAATCGTGCCCGATATAGGCCACGCGCCGCGGGTCAACACCCGGCTCGGCCAGCAGCAGATCGAGCGCCTGGCGCAGCTCGGCAAGCTGCTGCATGCTGTTGGCGATGTCGTCGGCCTGGGTGCGCTTGTAGAACCAGTCGCGGTCCGACCACATGGTTTCGACCAGCAGCGAAATCACGCCACGGCGGGCCAGCTCTTTCGCCTGTTCGACAAACTGTGTGCGGTTCGAGTAGTGCGCTTCGGGCTCGTACCAGTGGACGAAGAGTGCGGCTGCGTAGCTGCCGGGCGCGGCGGGACGAATGATCTCGGCAACGCGGCGCACGCCACCAG
>LJCR01003487.1 GCA_001399705.1 Kouleothrix aurantiaca | reverse complement strand
AGAACCAGTTGGTAATCAGCAGCAGCACCGCAATCGCAATCAGCGAAACGATCGCTTCCAGCCGCTCGCCATGGCGCGCCAGCGAGGCCAGCACGCCACGCGCCAGCAGCCAGGTCAGCACGGTGACGCCGAATGCCGCCGCTGCGCCCCACCACAGTGGCCGGCGGTAGCGCCGCTGATCGCCCTGCTTCAGGCTGCCCATCAGCGAGGCAAGAATCAGCACGGCTTCCAGCCCTTCGCGGAAGACGATGATCGCCGCGTTCGAGGCCACCGCCACGGGCGCGTTGGTCGAGCCGAGCGCGGCCTGCGCGGCGGCCAGCTCGCGGTCGAGGGCGGCGCGGCTGGCCTGAATGTCGCTCAGGGGGGCGCGCTGCTCGATCAGGTAGGCGAGCCCTTTGTTGTCGCCCTGGCCGTACCAGAACAGGTCTTCCAGCGGGGCTTTGAACTGCGGTGCGAACACGACCAGCCGCGCCTCGGGGCCGCTTTCCAGCACTGCGTAGGATTCCAGTCGCGCCGATTCGGCCAGCTCATACTGGCCGGCGCTGGCGGCTGCGACCATCTGGTCGAGCATGGTGCTGATC
>LJCR01000349.1 GCA_001399705.1 Kouleothrix aurantiaca | reverse complement strand
AAACCAGCCTGTGCTTTGGCTTTGCCGAAGATCGCGCCGGCATTCTGGTGGAAACGTTGCAGGAGCTGGCGCGCGACAACATCAACATGACCAAGCTCGAGTCGCGGCCTAGCAAGGCCACGCTGGGCGAGTACATTTTTCTTGTGGACATCAACGGCCACCGCGAAGAGCCGCACGTTGCCGCCCTGATCGAGCGCATCCGCGCAAAAACCGGGCTGTTCAAGGTGTTTGGCTCGTACCCGTGCTGGCGAGGCGGGCAGAAGACGACGAAAGACGACCGACCAACGACCAATGGAGAAGGGCGATAATCGGTGAACGGCGGGCGAACATATGATTTCCTTCGTCCTTGGTCTTCCGTCATTCGTCCTTCGTCCTCCGTCCTTCGTCATTGTATCAACCCAATGAAAGCTTTTTACATGAACAAACAGGTGCTGCCGGCAGTCGCTCTTCGTGAGCGGCTGCCCGCCATTCGGGGCTGCTAGCTGGTTGTATTCGCCCTGACGACGAGATACCGACAACACACAAGGAGCTAGCAGTGCAAGTTCTTCTTTACGATACCACCCTGCGCGACGGCACCCAACGCGAGGGCCTGTCGCTTTCGGCCGACGACAAAGTGAAAATCGCGCGCGAGCTGGATCAGCTCGGCATTCACTATATCGAAGGCGGCTGGCCCGGCTCGAACCCGAAGGACGCCGAGTTCTTCCAGAAGATCCAGAATGTCGAGCTGAAGAACGCCAGGGTCACCGCGTTTGGCAGCACGCGCCACGCCAAAAACACCTGCGCCGACGACCCAAACATTCGCGCGCTGGTGGAGGCCAATACGCCGGTGGTGACGCTGGTGGGCAAAAGCTCGGTGCTGCATGTCGAAAAGGTGCTGGAAACCACGCTGGAAGAAAACCTGCGCATGATTGGCGATAGCGTGGCCTACTTCCGCGACATGGGCAAGGAAGTTGTCTACGACGCCGAGCATTTCTTCGACGGCTACAAGCTCGACGCCGAGTACGCGCTTGAAACGATCATTGCGGCGGCGCGCGTGGGCGCGGGCTGCCTGACGCTGTGCGACACCAATGGCGGCTCGCTGCCGCAGGAGGTCGAGCTGGCGGTGAAAACGGTGCGCGAGCAGCTGCGCGCCGAAGGGCTGGAGCCGCAGCTTGGCATCCACACCCACAACGATGGCGCGCTGGCAGTGGCGAATGCCATGGCGGCAGTGAACGCCGGCTGCGTACAGGTGCAGGGCACGATCAACGGCTATGGCGAGCGCTGTGGCAACATGGACCTCATTCCGCTGGTGGCGAACCTGCAGCTCAAGCAGGGCTACGAGTGCGTCGCGCCCGAGCAGCTCAAGCGGCTGAGCGAGGTTTCGCACGTGGTCGCGGCGATCGCGAACATCAACCCCGACACGCACGCGCCCTATGTTGGGCGCAGCGCTTTTGCGCATAAGGGCGGCATCCACGTGGCTGCAATCGCCAAGGTCGCCGCGAGCTACCAGCACATCGAGCCCGAGCTGGTGGGCAACGAGCTGCGCGTGGTGGTGAGCGAACTGGCCGGGCGCGGCAATGTGCGCATGCGCGCCGAGGCGATGGGTCTGGAGCTGAATGGCAACGAGCGGGCGGTGCTGCAGCGCATCAAGGAGCTGGAAAGCGGCGGCTTCCAGTTCGAAGCGGCGGAAGGCTCGTTTGAAATGCTGGTGCGCCGCGCCTCGGCCGACTACCAGCCACCCTTTGAGCTGCTCGATTTCACCGTGATTGTCGAGAAGCGCGGCGGCAATGGCGTGATGTCGCAGGCCACCGTCAAGCTGCGCGTAAACGGCGAGGTGATGCACACGGCGGCCGAGGGCGAAGGCCCGGTGAACGCGCTCGACGGCGCGATTCGCAAAGCGCTGCTGCCGCACTACCCCGAGCTGGCCGAAGTGCATCTGGTTGACTACAAAGTGCGGATTGTGGACGAGCACCTGGGCACCGCCGCCAAGCCCCGCGTGCTGATCGAGTCGGCGCGCGGCGAGGAGCGCTGGAGCACGGTTGGCTGCTCGGAAAACATTATTGAGGCGAGCTGGCAGGCGCTGTGGGACAGCCTGGAGCTGCCGCTGCTGCGCAGTCGCGCCCTGACACGATGACAAGATGGCCAGGTGACAAGATAAGCAAGCCGGGCGCGAAGTAGCCGCACCTTGTCATTTTGTCATCTTGTCATCGTGTCACCTATAATGTAGCCAGCTTCCTTGCTGATCCAAGACACATAAGGAGACGACTATGCCGATCAATCCGACGAAGTATATCTGGTTCAATGGCGAGCTGGTGCCCTGGGAAAACGCGACCGTGCATGTAATGACGCATGCGCTGCACTATGGCTCGTCGGTATTTGAAGGCGTGCGCTGCTACAACACGCCCAAAGGCCCGGCGATCTTCCGGCTTGCGCCACACACGCGCCGCCTGTTCGACTCGTCGAAGATCTACCGCATGGAGCTGCCCTACACGCCCGAGCAGATCAACGAGGCGTGCAAGGCGGTGGTGCGCGAAAACGGCCTCGACAGCGCCTACCTGCGCCCGCTGGCGTGGCGCGGCTACGGCGAGCTGGGCGTCTTCCCGCTGAAAAACCCGGTCGAGGTGATGGTTGCCGCGATGCAGTGGGGCGCCTACCTCGGCGCCGACGCGCTTGAGATCGGCGTGGATGTGGGCGTGTCGTCGTGGAATCGCGTGGCGCCCAACACCCTGCCCGCAATGGCCAAGGCCGGCGGCAACTATCTTTCGTCGCAGCAGATTGTGATGGAAGCGGTGCGCCACGGCTACGCCGAGGGCATTGCGCTGGATGTGAGCGGCAACCTGAGCGAAGGCTCGGGCGAGAACCTGTTCATTATTCGCGATGGCGTGATCTACACCCCGCCGGTGACGGCGGCGCTGCTGCCCGGCATCACCCGCGACTCGGTGATGACGCTGGCGCGCGAGCTGGGCTACGAGGTGCGCGAGCAGAACATGCCGCGCGAAGTGCTGTACGTGGCCGACGAGCTGTTCTTCACCGGCACGGCCGCCGAGGTCTCGCCCATCCGCTCGGTCGATGGGATTGTGGTTGGCGCGGGCCGGCGCGGGCCAGTCACGACGGCGATTCAGAAGGCGTTCTTCGGCCTGTTCAACGGCGAAACCGAGGACAAGTGGGGCTGGCTGGATTACGTGTGAAGCGATGACAAGATGATACGATGACACGATGACAGGAATTTGGCATGGCGCAAAAAATCGTCAACCATACCGAACTAACTAGTTAACATTCACAATAGAGCGATTCGGCTTCCTAATGCCGTAAAATCGATTCGCAACTTGACAGCGTTATTAAGCTTACTGTTGCGGCAAAAGGCGATTCGGGCCTCTTATTATGAAGGTTAACTACTGTCTATCAGAACGCATTCGATGCAGCAATGCGTATCTTCGAATTATCGAAGTCTTTTCCGAAAGAGGAGACATATTCGCTAACGGATCAGATCCGACGATCATCACGCTCGGTGTGCGCAAACCTAGCCGAAGCGTGGCGCAAACGCAGTCAAATGCGGGTATCTATCTCGCGAAGACGCTAATACTATCTATCCCGTCTACAACCAGATTATTCGTACGCTCGTCGGTATGATCAATTATCCCGAAACTTGGATAATCAAGGACAAGGACCGAGAAATGCACGAGCATTCAGAAACATATGGTGATGTGTTTTAGCGCGTGCGTCATCTTGTCATCTTGTCATCTTGTCACCTGCTTAGGAGCATAGGACCTATGTCGACACCAAAGACTCTGTTCGAGAAAATCTGGGAGACGCACATCGTCCGGCCCGAGACGACCGATACACCGGCGGTGCTGTATATCGACCTGCACCTGATCCACGAGGTCACGTCGCCGCAGGCCTTTACCGAGCTACGCGAGCGCGGCCTGAAGGTGCGCCGGCCCGACCATACCCTGGCGACGATGGATCACTCGACGCCGACGACGCCGCGCGGGCCGGACGGCATCATCCCGGTGATCGACCCGCAGGCGATTGCGCAGCTTGGCCAGCTTGAGCGCAACTGCGCGGAGTTCGGCATTCCGCTGTTCACGCTGGGCACGATCAACCAGGGCATTGTCCATGTGATCGGGCCGGAGCAGGGACTGACCCAGCCCGGCATGACGATTGTGTGCGGCGACAGCCACACCAGCACACATGGCGCGTTTGGCGCGCTGGCCTTTGGCATCGGCACCTCGGAAGTGGCGCATGTGCTGGCGACGCAGTGCCTGATCCAGCGCAAGCCCAAGACC
>LJCR01003488.1 GCA_001399705.1 Kouleothrix aurantiaca | reverse complement strand
TACGACGTCAGTGTAGCACAGGTGCAGCGCCATTCGCCATACATATTCTGTACGAACCGTTAGCACGGTTGCTACTTCCTGAAAGCAAGAACTATGCCAGTGCCGGCACCGGCCAGCCGCGCGGATGGATCACGTAGGCAGTGCCGCTCGGCTTATCCTGCCATGCGCGCTCAAGCTGCGCGGCGTCGTAGAGCCGCCGCACCTCGGCTTCGGTGTTGCCGCGCGGGTCGGCCACAATTGCGTGCCCCGCGCCATCGCAGCCGGCGAGCACCAGCAGGTGCCCAAGCGAGCGCGGGATCGGCGCGTTGTCGAGCGTGCCCGGCTCCCACGCCGCGCTGATCGCGAGCGGCACGCCGGCTTCCAGCCAGGGCACAAGCTCGGCCAGGCTGGCGAAGCGCGCCACATAGGCATCCAGCCCCAGGCCGCCGGCCAGCGCGGTGTTGAAGGGCCAGTTGCCATGGCCATCGTAGGCCGGGTCGTAGACCTGCGGGGTGGCGATCTCGGCCACGGCGCGGCGCTCGGCAAAGGGCAGCAGGGCCGGGTCGGCGGTGCGCGCCTGCCAGTAGGCCAGCAGCATGCTC
>LJCR01003486.1 GCA_001399705.1 Kouleothrix aurantiaca | reverse complement strand
CTGGAATGGGGTCGCCGGGCCTGTAGTCGGGGTTCCAGCCTGTCGCGCGCCGCCGCTCCATAATCACCTCGAGCGGGCAGCGCACGCCGACAAGCAGCACGGGCAGGCCGAGGAGGCGGCGCATGGAGGCCGGCAGGATGCCACGCGGGATGGAGTAGGCGTCGTGGTGGCCGGCATCGACGACGACATTCAGCCCCAGGCGGCTGTGCGCGGCGATCGAGTCGTAGAGCGCGCCGTACATTGTGGCGATCAGCGGCTCAAGGTCGGGGCGCTCGCCGCCGGGGCGCAGCCCAATGCCCGGCTGAAACTGCGGTGGCGTCATCGCCATCGTGCGGTCAACGCCCAGGTTCATCCACACGCCCGGGTAGGTCTGCTGAATTTCCGCAACAATGCTCGATTTGCCCGCGCGCGGCGCGCCGTTGAGGATGATGATCTGCGCGGGGAGTTCGCTGTAGCTCATGCTGTGCCTCGCTTGCTTCTGCCTGCCAGCGCCGCGCCCGATTATCGCACCGGGGCGGCGCGGGTGCAACACAGCACCCGGCGTCGGGGCTACCGCCCCGAACCCCAAATCAGTACTGCTT
>LJCR01003489.1 GCA_001399705.1 Kouleothrix aurantiaca | reverse complement strand
GCCGCGGGTTGCCGTTTGAGCGCTTCCTGGGCTACACTGAGCAGCTGCTGAATGCGCTGGAATATGTGCATCAGCATGTGCCACCCGTGCTGCACCGCAGCATCAAGCCGCAGAATGTACTGCTCGGCGCTGACGGCAACGTGGCGCTGGTGGGCTTGTGGCCAGCGCTCGTGCCGCCGCAGCCGCCAGTGGCGCGTGCAGCCGGTGCGCTCGGCTCCTCGCTGCAGTTTATGCCCCCTGAGCAGGTGCAGGGCGCCGCGCTCGACCAGCGCAGCGATATCTACGCGCTGGCGGCGACGCTGTACTTCCTTTCCACCAGTGTGCTGCCGCCCCTGGCGGGCAAGCGCATCAACGCGCGGCAGCGCGGCCAGCTCGATCCCCTGCGCCCGGTGCGCGAGCTGGCTCCGCACGTGCCCTCGGCCTGGCGCGATGGGCTGATGCAGGCGCTCGCAATTGATCCGGCCCAGCGCCCGCCTACCGTGGGCGCACTGCGCCAGGTGCTTGGTATGGCCCCGCGCCCGGTTGTTCCCGAAAGCCAGGTGCCAACGCTGGTGTCGGGTCCGCCGCCGCCCGTCGCCGTC
>LJCR01003490.1 GCA_001399705.1 Kouleothrix aurantiaca | reverse complement strand
CACAAACACCGAGCTAAACGCCATCGCGCCAGCGGCGATGATTGGGCTGAGCTGAATGCCCAAGAAGGGGTAGAGCAGCCCGGCCGCGATGGGAATGCCGATCACGTTGTAGATAAACGCCCAGAACAGGTTCCAGCGAATCGTCGTGAGCGTGCGCTTGCTCAGCTCGATCGCCTGCGCGATGCTGCGCAGATCGCCGCGCATCAGCGTGACGTCGGCGGCCTCAATGGCCACGTCGGTGCCGGTGCCGATGGCAATGCCAACATCGGCCTGCGCCAGCGCCGGCGCGTCGTTGATGCCATCGCCCACCATTGCAACCACGCGCTGTACGGGCGAGGCATTCGGGCCGGGCTGCGCGCCGCCATTTTGCAATCGCTGGACCTCGGCGGCTTTGTCGGCGGGCAGCACATCGGCCACCACGCGATCCACGCCGACCTCGCGGCCAATCGCCTCGGCGGTGCGGGCATTGTCGCCGGTGAGCATCACCACCTCGATGCCGCGCCCACGCAGCGCCGCCACCGCCCCGGCCGACGACGGCTTGACAGTGTCGGCCACGGCGATGACGCCCAGCGCCACACCAT
>LJCR01003485.1 GCA_001399705.1 Kouleothrix aurantiaca | reverse complement strand
CATGAATACCGATACCGATGCCAAGCGCGCCTACGTTGATAACCTGATCAGCCGGTTGCGCCGCCAGTACGAAGAGCAGCTACCGCTGCCGGGCCGCGAAGAAGGTGAAGAAGGCGAAGCCCTGTCGATGTCGCTTCTGCAACGTCTGTATCGCCACGTTATGAGCGAAGGCTACGGCGAGTAAACCATATACCAGCGGCGGCGCGGGAAACCGCGCCGCCGTTTTTTTGTGCCCGGTTCTTGCTTCTGCTAAATACCGCTATAATATCCCCATCCGCTATAATATCCCCATCCGCTCCAAGGTCAGGAAAAAAGAAGCCATCGCCGTTTCGGCCTGTTTGCAAGCCGGCAACGGCGCACCGTGTTGAGCGCTGGCGCAGGTGCCCGTGTTGCGTTTCCTGCCAGGATGTTGCCCGCCACGAAGCGAGAAAAGAGGGACTTTATGGATCTTGCCGCCCCGCCGGCGCGCGCGGTGCGCTGGCGCATCCCGCTGGCGCTGGCCGTCACCATGTTCGTGCACTACCTCGATCGCAACAACCTCGCGCTGGCGCTGCCACGCATCGCGCAGGAGTTCGGCTGGAC
>LJCR01003483.1 GCA_001399705.1 Kouleothrix aurantiaca | reverse complement strand
CTACAAGGGCGCGACTTTTGCCGCGCCGCTGCTGGCGCTGCTGCTGGGCGCGGGCGTGGCTGCCTTGTGGCGCATGGGCGCGCGCTGGCGGCTGGCTGGCTGGGGCGTGCGCGCCGTGGCTGTCGCCGCAATTGGCTTGGTTCTGGCGCTGAATATTGCCACCGTGCGGGCCATCGAGGCGCGCTACACCGCCGCCGGGCCGCAGCTCTGGTCGCTGGATGAGGCCGATGCACTTGAGCTGCGCGCCGAAGTACCGCCCGCAGCGAGCGTGCTGGTGGTGCCACCGCCGCGTCACCCGGTGTTATTCAACAGCCTGATCAGCTACGCCCTGCTCGGGCACGCGCTGTCGGGCCGCTACCCAACCGGCTATAACCGCATCAACACGGTCGACAACGACCCGCCGCCCGAGATGGCGCTCTTGCCCGAAGAGGCCGCGCCCGGCGATTATGGCTACCGCCCGGCCGATCTGCGCTGGGCCGGGGCCGACAGGCGGCTGTATGGCCGCGCGCCGGGCGTACAGTACCATCGCGTGTTTGGCAGAAACGGCAGCTATGCCAAAGTCACGCCCGGCGCGCGGCCATAC
>LJCR01003482.1 GCA_001399705.1 Kouleothrix aurantiaca | reverse complement strand
ATTATACACGATGCTGCTGCGGAACGGCTGCTCGGCGGGCGCTATGGTATAATGTTTGCGTCGCCGCTGCCAAAAGGAAACACGCTGTGCCGCCAATTGCGCTATTTTTAATTTTTATTTTGCTGATCGCGATTGTGCTGTTTGCAGTATGGCGCTACTGGATCTCGCTGGCGCGCGTGTCGCCCGAGGAAGAAGAGTACGACGAGCGCATGGCCGCGCTGAATGAGCGGCAGGCCAACCGCATCAGCGACGAATTCCTTACCCACTCGCTCAGCGACGACGACGCCTGGCAGATTATGGTGCGGCGCGGCAAGCAGGTGAAAACACGCCGCCCGCGCAAGCAGCGCGCAACCGCGCAGCGCGCCCTGCCGCCCCCGCGCGAAACTCCACTTCGGCGCGAGCGCTACGGCGGCGAGTTTGCGCGCCGCGTCGACGAGCGCCGCGACCGCTTTGGCGATACCAGCGCCGAGCGCCCGCGCCGCCCGCGCCGCGACGATTAGCGAGTGCGTCCCACATTCCTGACAGCTGCCCTGGTGGCTTTTGTGCTTGCCAGCGCCGGCTGCGCCGCACAGCAGCCTGCCAC
>LJCR01003481.1 GCA_001399705.1 Kouleothrix aurantiaca | reverse complement strand
GCGAGCAGCAGCCCCTGGCCGACCACGACGGGCTGGTTGTCACCCAAAAAATCATCTCCAAAGCCGAAGATCGGATCGTCGACCCCGAAGACATCGAGCCCTCGCATATGGCGCGCATGGCCGCCGCGCAGGGCCATAAGGATGCGAGCTACTACGAGGTGGTGCTGCGCGAAAGCCGCCGCATCGTCAAGATGGATCGCGGCGTGCTGGTGACGGAAACGCACCACGGCCTGATCTGCGCCAACTCGGGCGTCGATGAGTCGAATGTGGCGGGCGGGCGCACCGTGACGCTCTTGCCGGTTGACCCGGATGCGTCGGCGCGGGCCTTGCGCGCGGCCATTCGCGAGCGCGCCGGTGTGGACGTGGCGGTGATCATTTCCGACACATTTGGCCGGGCGTGGCGCGAAGGGCAGGTGAATGTGGCGATCGGCGTGGCCGGCATCGCGCCGCTGGCCGATTATGCCAACCAGCCCGACGCCTACGGCTATGTGATGCACGCCAGCAATATCGCCGTCGCCGACGAGCTGGCCTCGGCGGCCGAGCTGGTGATGGGCAAAGTCGACGCGGTGCCGGTGGCGATTGT
>LJCR01003484.1 GCA_001399705.1 Kouleothrix aurantiaca | reverse complement strand
GGTTTTTGCCACGTTTGCCAATCAGCTCCTCAATGTCGGTCATTGGCTCGGGCAGGGCCAGCTCGTAGAACGCCAACTCCTTTAGGCCGCGCCGCTTGTTCAGCAGCGCCGCCGCCAGCATGGTGTCGAAGGTGACGCCCGCCACGGGCACGCCCGCCGTTTCCAGCACTTCGATGTCGAATTTGGCGTTGTGCCCAAATTTGGGCAGCTTTTCGTCGGCGAAAAAAGGCCGCAGCGCGTCGAGCACGGTTTCGCGGGGTAGCTGCTCGCCGTTGCGGTGTCCGAAGGGGATGTACCACGCCTGCCCGGGCGTGATCGAGATCGAGATGCCCACAGCGTCGTCTTGCAGCGAGCGCGTGCCCAGCGTTTCAGTGTCGAAGGCGAAGCCGGCGCACGATTTGAGGGCGGCCACAACTTCGGCCAGCTCGGTGTCGGTGACCACGGCGCGGTAGTCGCCGAGCGGCGCGTGCTCGCTGCCGGGCACGCTGGCGATGGTGGCGGGGCGGGCGGGCGCGCTGGCCGGCATATCGAACATGGCCATTTGCTGCGGGCCGTCGCCGCTGGGTGCGGCCGGCGCAGCCGG
>LJCR01003478.1 GCA_001399705.1 Kouleothrix aurantiaca | reverse complement strand
GCTCCGACAGTTCGCTCTGCTCGTCGAGCAGGCGGCGGTGCTGCGCCAGCAGCGCGTCGAGCGCGTGCCCCGGCCGCGGCACTTTGTCCAGCCCGCACCAGCCCACCGCGTTGTACCACAGGCTGTTCACCGTGCCGTCGCGGTTGAACTTCGGGCGCGCCGGCGCATCCTCACCTTCCAGCGGGTCGCCGGTGTGCAGGCCCCACAGGCCGCGAAAGCCATCCACCCACGGCGGCGCGGGCTGCGCGTCGGTGGCTTGCAGCAGGCGCATGTCCCAGTGCAACGGCTGGCCTGCGCCGATTTTCAGCCCATCGCCGCGCGCATAATCGACAAAGGGAATGCGGATCGCGCCGGTTTCGCGCCACGCGATCGGGTCGCCGCCCTGCCGCAGCCGCTCGAGCCAGAACGCGCGCACGCGCCGCCAGATCCGCAGCAGCGGCGCGCTGAACGGCACCTCGGCGGTGGGCAGGTATTGGCCGGCAAAGAAATAGTTCGCGTGCGCGCCGGCCGCCACAAACACCACCGGGTGATCGCCGATCTTCTGGATGTCGGGGTCGTCCCAGCGGCGGCGCATGTCGTCGCCC
>LJCR01000348.1 GCA_001399705.1 Kouleothrix aurantiaca | reverse complement strand
GCTCTTGAAGCGTCGCGAGGATGATATATTTTTCAATTTCGCGCATGGTGTCGGGCGCAAGCAGGCGATCGGTGTCCATTTTGAATTTGCCGGCACGCGCCTGCTTTTCCGGCAGAGAGCCCAGACCATTCGGCTCGGCCTGGGCCGACTGTGCCAGCCAGGCGCAATAGTGATCGAGAATTTCGGGCTGGAGCAGCGCAAGGTCACGGAACGACAGCCGCCGCACCAAACCCACCGCTTCCAGGTGTGCCAGGCAAGTGTCCATGACTTGCGGGGGTGCATCCAATCGCGGATGTACCTGCTGAAAGTGCTGCAGCAGCCGCGCACGCGATTGTAGAATTTTGCCGGCTTCTTTTTCTGCTACCAGAAACTGCTTCATCTGCCGAAACAGCTCGGGCGTGCTGACAATTGCCAGTTCTTCCCATGGTATCTCGCCGCTGATTGCATTCGCCAGCTCTTTAACACCGGTTGCATTGCGCGCGCTTGTTTCAACAAAATCCTTGAAATTGTAGCGTTCCTTCATCTCTTGGATCCGCGCCTTGCTCACCGGTATGCCTCCCCGATCGGTGCGCGCCGCAACCAGGAATTTCACTAGCGGGCGGCCCTGTGTGGCGGCATCGAGCGCGCGCACCCAGTATGCCACGCCGGCGAAGGGATCGGCATCTTTGCGCGCGTCGAACACCACCAAGGCAATCGCAACTTCGTTCATATGAAGCTGGTGAAATACGCGGTAGCCTGGCTGGCCAGCCAGATCCCAAAGCAACGTTTCGCACATCACTACTTTTCCATCGATCTCGCGCTCGCTCGTCTCGAAAGGCCAGACAAAGCGGCCATGCGTTGAGTCGGTTTCGGCATACGGCTCGCCCATCAGCGCGCGGGCCAGGCCCGTCTTTCCCACACCGCTTTCGCCAACAAGCACAACTTTGGCGTTGGTATACTGGATGTTATGCGCCGCGCGGGTTGCGCCAGGCAGGCTTTTCACCACCAACTCCCATGTTTGCACCACCATATCCTGAGATGCAAGCGTCGCAATCGTGGAGTTGGACGGATGAAATGTCGCATTTTTCATTGGCGCATTCAACCAGTCGGGAATCGGATCTTCGAGCCGCTCTTCCACCTGCGCTACCGGGTCAGCGGCGCCACGGCTCCACAGAAAGGTTGAGCCATCATGGCACTGCGCCGCAATTAAGTGCCCATCGGATGAAAACGCAATCCCTGTCACACTATCGGTATGCCCCTCAAACTGATAAGTCGAAACGCCTTTGCGTGGATTCCACAACCGCACGGTTCGGTCGCGCGATCCCGAGGCAAGCACATCATCGCGCGACCACGCGAGGCTATATACCGGCCCAAAGTGCGCCTTGAGCTCGCGTTGCTGCTGACCGGTATCACTGTTCCATATGCGAATGGTAGTATCGGCCGAGGCCGAAGCCAGCGCATGCCCATCGGGCGCCCACACCACGCTATATACCGGGCCACTATGGCCGTGCAGCGGCAAATGCTCCTTGCCACTTGCAACATCCCAGAGCCGCACGGTGCGATCAGCCCCACACGACACCAGCATGGGGGCTCGCGGCGACCAGGCAACGCTATACACCGGGCCATTATGCCCGGGCAACGTGGCCATCACCCGCCCGCCAAGCACATCCCAAATACGAATAGTGCGATCTTCTGAGCACGACGCCAGGCGGCGACCATCTGGCGACCATGCCAGCCCATAAATCGGCCCATTATGTCCCAGCAGCGGATCACGTGGCTTGCCTGTCAGCACATCCCAGATAAGAACGCTCCGATCATCTGAACAGGTGGCGAGAAATGAGCCATTTGGCGACCAGGCCATCCAGCGAATGCGCTGCCGATGGCGCACGAGGGTGTGCACGGGTTTAAAACCAGCTGGGCTATTGTCAAATTGTTTTTGGCGCATCGCTATTCTCCAGGCTTGATCGAAAAATTGATCGCTATGGAAACCCTGAGAGCGCAGCAATGAATGTTGGTAAACAGACCACTGACAAAAAGCTACTCAAAAAATGTATATATAAAGTAAACGAACACCAAAGAATTTTTCGACTATGTTTTATAGTAAGAATTGAAATCTCTTGTTCACATGCCGATAATACTCGGCACGCTTCTTGCTAACAATTTGGTCAGCGCTAATCTCGCTGATAGCGGGGCCGGCAAGAATAATACAAATTTTCTACTGGCACATTTCTTGCCACGGTAGAGCTTTATCCTGGCGCCTTGCGGGCAAGAAGCAGGGCAACGTTGAGGTGACGACGATGTACACCTTTTGTCTCTGTATTTGCTTAGCAGCGCACAGCCATCGCAGTTTATATACTCGCAATGCGCCAGTTACTTGGAGCCATCAATATGCAGCCACATATTGCCGCGCAGCATTTCCCCAGCGGAATGCACGCGCAAACTTCATCACATAAACAACCCAAGCGCGATATTCTTGTCGTCGACGATGACCATGCGATTGCGCAATTCGTTTCGGAAGTTCTGTACGAAGAAGGGTACAAAGTTCGGGTAGCTCACGATGGTGGGAGCGCTTTGCTCGAAATACTGCGCGACCCGCCCGGCATGCTTTTTCTCGACGTTGCAATGCCGGTTATGGTTGGCGACGAGCTACTGCGACACCTACGCAGCCAAGGCTATACTGATTTACCAGTAGTTATTATGACAGCCGGTCTGCACCCTGAAACATATATCAGCGCCGGGGCAAGTGCAATTATGCCCAAGCCTTTTACAGTCGATCGTCTGCTTGATCTTGCTACGCACTATATGCCAATCGCGTAAGTGTGTTGGTGTTCAATATAAAACAAGGCTGGTGTGCTTGTAAGCTAGCAGCCGCGTTTCATACTATATTGAGATTAGTTGCTGATAATCGGGTTTAGGGGAATAGAATCAGGCTAGGCGTAGCAACAAGCTAGTGCGCTAGCGTCTCAATAAGCGCTTGACACATACGTGGTGTATGTGGTAGAATAGATACAGGTTGGGGAGTAGCCACTCGCGCAAGCGAGCCAGCCGGTCGTCAATACAGGGGCAGCGCCACAGGCGTGCGTCACTCGGCCGGTTGTATGTGTCCAGAGCACTACTGGCGAGACCATCACGACATTTGTTTGCCGTGAGGTCTCGCCTTTTTGTTACCTCACGGTCTATTGCACAAGGAGCATAGACCAATGATCTGGATGTGGATCGGCTTCAACCTTTTCGTTCTTGCCATGCTGGCGCTCGATCTGGGCGTTTTCCATCGCAGCGCCCACGCTGTCACCGTCAAAGAAGCGACGATCTGGAGCGTGGTGTGGATCAGCCTGGCGATGGTATTCAACCTCGGTATTTACCTCTTCTGGAACCAGCTCGTGCCGAACAGCGCATATAGCAACGGCGATGCGGCGCTCTCGTTCTTCACCGGCTACCTGATCGAAAAATCACTCAGCGTTGACAATATCTTTGTTTTTGTGCTGATCTTCAGCTACTTCAGCGTGCCGCCACAGTACCAGCATCGTGTGCTGTTCTGGGGCATTCTGGGCGCGCTGGTGATGCGCGCGGTGTTGATATTGGTTGGCGCGGCGCTGATTAAAGAGTTCCACTGGATCATCTGGATCTTCGGCGCGTTCCTGATCTTCACTGGCATCAAGATGGCCTTCCACAAAAACGAAGAGCTGCACCCCGAAGACAACCCGCTGATCAAGCTGTTCCGGCGCCTGATGCCCGTGACACAAAATTACGACGGCTCGAAATTCTTTGTGCGCAACGCTGGCAAATTGATGGCGACGCCGCTGTTCCTGGTGCTGCTGATGATCGAAAGCACTGACCTGATCTTCGCGGTCGACTCAATTCCCGCGATCTTTGCGGTGACACAAGAGCCGTTTATTGTGTACACATCGAATGTGTTCGCGATTCTGGGTCTGCGGTCGCTGTATTTCCTGCTCGCTGGCGTGATGGATAAGTTCCACTACCTAAAGCTGGGGCTTTCAGTAGTGCTGACATTTGTGGGCGTCAAAATGCTCATGCCCGACCTCAGCGCGCTGCTGACCGGCACTTCGTACAAGATCCCGACGCTGGTGTCGCTAGGTGTGGTGGCTGGCATTCTTGCCATCGCCGTCGCCGCATCGCTGATGCGGGCACGCCGCATGCCAGCGCAAGCGCCACAAATAAACTAAAATGAACATAAAATCGCGAAGCAAGAACCAAGAATTGCAGGGTGCCTCTTTTAATGCATCAGTGTGCGGCAGAGCCGCATAGGCGGCGAACGTATGGTACAAACA
>LJCR01003480.1 GCA_001399705.1 Kouleothrix aurantiaca | reverse complement strand
AAGTATTTCTCTGGCGCTGGAAAGTGGCCGCGCGCGGATTGTGGCGCGCTTGCAGGGCACCATGGCCTTGAAGCTTGGCGGCATGCAGTTCGACCTGAAATCGCAGAATGTCAGCTTCCCAATCGAGGTGAATGTGCTGGCTGCGCTGCGCGTCGATGCGCAGAACCAGCTGTTTGTGCAAGTGACCGACGGCCTGGTGAGCGTTGGCAGCACGCCCCTGCCCGCGCGCATCGCCAAAGATCTCGTCGCGAAGATCACCGCCCTGATTGGCAGCATCCCGCTGGCGCAGCTACCCGCCAGCTTCGAGATCCCGGGCGACCCGCCCGCCACGCTGGCGCTGCGCCCGCGCCCGGTCAGCATTGCCGCCGACGGTGTGCGCCTGGAGTTCGACCTGTGATGGCGCGCTGGCTCGAAGCCATTCAGCCGATCCTGGCGATTCTGGACGAAGGGCTGAGCCTGTACCGGCGCAATTTCCTGGGCTTTGTGCTGATCACCATGAGCTGGTGCGTGCCAACGATCATTGCAATTGGGCTGCTGGCGGTGGGCATTTCGTGGGCCGAAAGCGTGTGGCCGCTGCTGCTGGG
>LJCR01003479.1 GCA_001399705.1 Kouleothrix aurantiaca | reverse complement strand
GTGCAGCAGAACAGCCAGCAACAGGCCGGCGCCGCCACTGCCCCACTGCTGCTTACCGCGCTGGTTGGGCTGTGCTTCGTCGCGCTGCTGATCGAGGTTCAGGGCTCCGAGCTGAGCGCCAAATCAGTGGCCTTGCTGGGCGTGCTGGTCGCGATCAACGCGGCGGCGCGCTTTGCCGAGGTCGCCATTCCCGGGCCGGGCGGTTTCACGCCGATTTTCATGCTCATCATCCTGGCGGGCTATGTGTTTGGCGGGCGCTTCGGCTTCCTGATGGGCGCAATGACCCTGCTCGTGTCGGCGGTGATCACCGGCGGGGTTGGGCCGTGGCTGCCTTACCAGATGTTCACCGCTGGCTGGGTCGGGCTTTCCGCGCCGCTGGCTCGCCCGCTGGTGCGTGCGCTTGGCGGCGAGGGCCGCGCGGCCGAGCTGGTGGTACTGGCGGTGCTGGGCGCGCTGTGGGGCTTCGCCTATGGCGCGATCATGAACATTTCGTTCTGGCCCTACGCCCCTGGCCCGGCCGCGCAATACTGGGCGCCCGGCACCCGCCCGGCCGACACGCTGCGGCGCTACCTTGCCTTTTACGT
>LJCR01003477.1 GCA_001399705.1 Kouleothrix aurantiaca | reverse complement strand
GTGTATTTCACCGCCTTCGATTTTTGCCAGACCAACGCCATCCCCGCCACTGCGCAACTGTGTGTTGCCTGCCTGACGGCGGTGCTGCGCCAGACCGGCGAGTGGGATCGCGCGATGGCGCTGTGCCGCGAGGTGCTGGCATCACCAAACAGCCTCGCACACGCCCGCGCCGTTGCCAGCGGCATGCTTGGCTCGCTGTATGCGCTGCGCGGCCAGCCCCGCCATGCCCGCGCCCTGCTGCTTGAGTCGGCGGCGCTGGCTCAGCGCATCGAGCTGGCGGCAATGGAGCTGATGGCATCCTGGGGCCTCGCGCTGCTCGACGACCTGAGTGGCGAGCGCACCGCCGCCGCCGAGCACTGCCGCGCCATGCTTAGCCGCTGGGAGCAGATCGAAGATCGCCATTATGCAATCGCGCCCCTACGCTGGGCGGTCACGCTGTTCGCTGCGCAGGGTGCCGACGCCGATGCGCGCGCCTGTGCCAACGCCCTCGCCCAGATCGCCAGCGCCACCGGCCAGGCCGAAGCACTGTCGGCGCTGGCGCACGCGCTGGGCGAGATCGCCCTGCTCGACGGCGAGCCGCAGCAG
>LJCR01003475.1 GCA_001399705.1 Kouleothrix aurantiaca | reverse complement strand
GCTGGGGGCAGTGCATCCCCAGTTCGATATGCACGACCTGCCGTTTCATACTAAATGGCTGAGCGACGTGGCTGGCGGCCAGATCTACATCTACTCCACGCCCTCGGAATTTCAGAATCGCCCGGTCATAAACCTTTCGGGCGGCTACATCCTGCTGATGCCGCTGCAGCTGCTGGCGCTCACGCCGCGCCTGGCCGTCCAAACTGGTGTCGTGCTGGCCGATGCGCTGGGCGGGCTGCTGCTGCTGGGGCTGGCGCGCGCGATCGGGCTGGGCGGGCGCCCCGCGCTGCTGGCGGCGGTGCTCTACTGGATGCTGCCAATCACGATGACCATGCTGTGGTGGGGGTTTGCCACCAACGCGCTGGCCCAGCCGGCGGGTATCGGCCTGGCGTGGCTGCTGCTGCGGCTGGAACAGCGCCCGACCGGGCGCCGGTGCGCCGTGTTTGCCGTGGCCTGCGCGTGCTGCATGCTGCTGCATCTTGGCGCGCTGGCGTTGCTGCTGGTGCTGCTTGGCGCAGCTCTGGCGCTGGGCTGGCGCGCCGCGGCCGGGCGCTGGGCGGTGCTTGGGGCGGGGGCGCTTGCGCTG
>LJCR01003474.1 GCA_001399705.1 Kouleothrix aurantiaca | reverse complement strand
ACTCGCAGCAGTTAAACGCCAATTCGTTGACTTTTATTCAAAGCAAGGATAAACGTATGAAAAAATTTATTTCTCAATTCCTTGAGATAGCGCATCTGAAAATTCCTTTACCTATCAAATGGCTTGCGAGAGGCGCCATTTCCGGTACGGAAGCAGGGTTTATTCTGTCATTGATGTATTCGATGTTATTTATTTTGCCATATTCATTTTTCATCTTTCTACTCACAATTTCAGACGATCAATCAAAAGGCATTGATGTTCTTGGAGAAGGTATAAGCGTTGTCTTCACTACTATTAGCCCTGTATTTCCTCAATTCATTTTCCCATCCGCAGCGATTAGCTTACTTTCTGGAGCAGTGACCGGAATCGGCATCTACTTTACAACAAAATTCACAATAGTTTCTTCTTTCCATGCAATTTTATTCAGCGTCGTTTTTTGGACGCCAATAACATATTTTATATCAACTCAGGTTTTACCGAAGAACGTGCGTATGTGGCAAACAATGAATGACTTTCAACTTTATATATTTCTTTTTATTCCGTCCATTCTTTTCGTTTATGCAATGGCTTACGCAGCCAACAGTTC
>LJCR01003476.1 GCA_001399705.1 Kouleothrix aurantiaca | reverse complement strand
GGCTGATTGGCTGGCTGTTGGGCTGGCTAGCCGTCGGGCTGGCTGTCGGGTTGAGCAGCGGGTTGGTCTTAGGGCTAAAATTGGGCGGTCGCGCTGTCCTCCAGCACTACACCCTGCGCTGGTTTCTCTACGACAACAACATCTTCCCACTCCGTGCCGTCCCCTTCCTCGACTACTGCGCGGACCGCATCTTTCTGCGTCGCGTTGGTGGGGGCTATATCTTTGTCCACCGCCTGCTGATGGAGCACTTCGCGTCGCTGTACACTGAAGGCAAGCCAGCCGAGCCGGTGGAGGAACAACAGGCAACTCCTTGACAAAGCAGCTTCCCTTGTGGATTGCCTCCCACACACGATAACTCCCGAGGTGCGATATGTCCCTCGATGAAGACACCATCAACCAACAACTTGCTCTCCTCGCGGCGCACCGCCGCACCTTGGCGCACCTCCTTGAGCAAGCCATCGCCTACCGTGGTGTCGTCCTCGCGCCACCACAGACGGCTGCTGGTATTGGGGAAGCTCGCGCGGAGATAGCGCGCATCAAGGTAGGGCTGCGCGATGGTGGGGTTCTGGTTGAGGATGAGCCGAAC
>LJCR01003473.1 GCA_001399705.1 Kouleothrix aurantiaca | reverse complement strand
GAACAAGGCATTATAGCCAGCTGCCGCTGCAAAGCTGCCGGCCAGCAGCGGCCCGAGCGTCGCCACCGGCGCGAGCGTAGTGTTCGCCACGCCAATGTAGGTTGGGCGCTCGGCCGGCGTGCTAAAGCTCAGCACCACGGTGTAGCCCGAAATCTGGTAGCCGGCCTGCGCCGCGCCCACCAGCGCAAAAATCGCGTAGAACCAGACGGCAGTTGGCGCGAGCACCGTCAGCAGGAGCGCCGCCAGACCCTAGGCAGTCGCCAGTTCCAGCACCTGCTTGTGGCCCCAGCGGTCGCCCAGCGCGCCCAGGCCAATATGCCCGATCGCCTGCGAGGCCAGCAGCACAGCGGTAAACACGCCCACCTCGGCATTCCCGATGCCAAAGTGCTCCAGCGCCGCGGCCGTGACGAAGCTGTGGCCAAGTAGGCCCAGCGCAATCGCCGCGCGGCAGAACAGGTAGGCGCGAAAGGCCGGGTTGCCGCGCAGCAGCGGCCCCAGCCCGCGCAGAAAGGCGCGCATCGGCTGGCGCGGCGCAACCGGCTGCGGCGGCCCGACCGGCAGGCCCCGAAACAAGTAGGAAAGCATCA
>LJCR01003471.1 GCA_001399705.1 Kouleothrix aurantiaca | reverse complement strand
CCCCAGAAGCGGATGCCGATCATGGGGAAGCCGGTGCGGCGGGCGGCCCAGGCGTGGCCAAGCTGATGCACCAGCTCGGAAAGCCAGTGCAGCGCCGTGGCGGCAAGCCCGCCCAGCACCGCCGTGACCAGAGGCAAACCCAGCGCCAGGCCCGCTGCCGCGAACACCACCCACAACACCAGCATCCCAATCACCGCCGAAGGCTTGGCGGTGAGCCGCAGCCCGGCCAGGCGCCCAAGCTCGACCATGCTACTCCCTCGCTTCACTCACATATTCAAGCGCTGCGCCGATACGCGGCCCGCCGCCGGGCGGCAGGTGCCGGCACAGCCCGGCCTTGATCGTCTGCCCCGGCACACTGTGGCCCAGCAGCGTTTCAAGAAAGTGCGCGCACTCCATCAGCGCGGGCAGATCGACGCCGGTGGCAATGCCCATTTCGTGCAGCATATGCACCAGGTCTTCGCTGCAGATATTGCCGGGCGCGCCGGGCGCAAACGGGCAGCCGCCAATGCCGCCCACGCTTGCGTCGAAGCGCCACACGCCCACTTCCAGCGCGGCCAGCACATTTGCCAGGCCGGCCCCGCGCGCGCT
>LJCR01003472.1 GCA_001399705.1 Kouleothrix aurantiaca | reverse complement strand
TCGCCTGGGCGCGGGAATGAGCGGGTTGCAGTTTAGCAGGTTAGAATGTTGCAAGTTGCGCCAGCCGATGAGCGACGAACGCCGAAAGAATGGATCACCACAGAGGCACAGAGGCACGGAGGTTTTGGGGTTGCAGGTTGCAAGTTGGCAGGTTCTAGGTTTGCGGGTTGCAGGTTCCAGGTTCACAGGTTTTCTTTCCCCTTCGTGTCTTCGTGCCTTCGTGGTTACGGTTCTCGGTTCTTGGTTCTCGGTTCTGCTAACGAACGACGTTTAGCTTCTGACTCCTGAATCCTGACTTCTGACTCCTGATCGGAATTCGCATGATCAGCTTCCACAACCTCACCTACACCTACCCCGGCGCGGCGCGGCCAGCCCTGCGCGACATCACGCTCGATATTCCTGAGGGTGGTTTTGCGCTGCTGGTCGGGCCATCGGGCTGCGGGAAGTCGACGCTGGCGCGCTCCGTTGGCGGGCTGGTGCCGCACTTCAGCGGTGGCGTGCTGCGCGGGAATGTGCGTGTGGACGGGCGCGACCCGGTGGCCGAGGGGCCAGCGCGCATGAGCCAGATCGTTGGCTTTGTGTTTCAGG
>LJCR01003470.1 GCA_001399705.1 Kouleothrix aurantiaca | reverse complement strand
GGGCCGGGCTTACCGCACCGGCGCAACCGTGCGCGTGGACGATGTGCTTGCCGACGAAGATTACGTTGCCGAAACCCCGCGCGAAACGCGCTCGCAGCTGTGCGTGCCGGTGGTGGCCAGCTCGCGCGTGCTGGCGGTGCTGAATCTTGAGTCGCGGCAGCTGGGCGCGTTTACCGACGAAGGTGTGGCTGTGCTCGAAACCGCCGCAGATGTGCTTGCCAGCGCGATTGAGAATGCCCGGCTCTACCAGCGCGCCCAGGAAGCGGCAGTGCTGGAAGAGCGCTCGCGGCTGGCGCGCGATCTGCACGACTCGATTTCGCAGCAGCTGTTCAGCATGACGCTGACCGCGCAGGCGGCGCGCGTGCAGCTCGACAAAAACCCGGCGCGCACGGCCGCGCAGCTCGAGCGCCTGCAAGAAACTGCCGCCGCCTCGCTGGCCGAGATGCGCGCGCTGATCTTCCAGCTGCGGCCGCCCGCGCTGAGCGAGCAAGGGCTGGTTGGCGCGCTGCAGCAGCACGACACTGCGCTGAGCCGCCGCGAGGGGCTGACCATGAACTTCGAGATCAACGGCGAGGCGCGGTTTGCGCGC
>LJCR01000347.1 GCA_001399705.1 Kouleothrix aurantiaca | reverse complement strand
AAGAAGCGCTGCGCGAAAGCGAGGCGCGCTTCCGCCAACTGGCCGAAAGCCTGCCCCAGCTCGTGTGGACCTGCCTGCCCAGCGGCCCGTGCGACTACATCAGCCGCCAGTGGAGCGAGTACACCGGCTTGCCAGAAGCCGATCACCTTGGCTTTGGCTGGTTCGAGTCACTCCACCCCGACGACCGTGCCCTAACCATTGCGGCCTGGTTAGCAGCGGTAGAAAACCGCAGCGATTTCATTACTGAGTTTCGTATTCGGCGCTACGACGGCACGTACCGCTGGTTCGACGCGAGTGCAGTGCTGCTGCGCGACGCCGCCGACCAGCCGCTCAAATGGGTGGGTGCAAATACCGATGTCGAAGAGCGCCGCCGTAGCCAGGAGACTCTGCAGCACAACGCCGAGCAGCTCCAGCGGCTTTCGCACCAGCTGGTCGAAGCTCAGGAAACCGAGCGGCGCAATATCGCCCGCGAACTCCACGATCAGGTCGGCCAATCGCTCACCGGCCTGAAACTGGTGCTCGACAGCACGCGCATGCTTGCGCCCGAAGCGCTTGGCGCGCAGCTCGCCGAAGCCCGCCGCGCCATCAACGAATTACTTGGCCAGGTGCGCAACCTGTCGCTCGATCTGCGCCCGAGCATGCTCGACGACCTGGGGCTTCTGCCAGCCTTGCGCTGGCTGATCGACCGCTACCAGGCGCAAACATCGATCACCGTTCACTGGTGGTATGTTAATATCGACCGGCGCTTTCCCGCGCTGATCGAAACCACGGTGTATCGCATCGTTCAGGAAGCGCTCACCAACGTTGCCCGCTATGCAAAAGTGTCCGACGTCGAGCTGCGCATCATGGGCGATTACGATCAGCTGCTGGTGCAGGTCGACGACGAAGGCGTGGGCTTCGATATCGAAGCGCGGCTGCAGTCGCGCCAGAGCGTTGGGCTGATTGGGATGCGCGAGCGCGTTGATCTGCTGGGTGGCTCGTTCCTGATCGAATCGGCACCGAACGAAGGAACACATCTGAATATCACAATACCGCTACCGATAGTGCCACTGTTGGCAGAAACGGATGCCGTAAACTAGTTTAAAGGAAGATGGATATGGCAACGGTTGTATTGTCCGACGATCATCCAATGGTTCTGTACGGTTTGCGCGCCGTTATTCACGATGCCCCCGATCTTGAGCTTGTTGGCGAGGCAACCAATGGCGCAGAAACAGTTGAGTTGATTAGCCGCCTGCACCCCGATCTTCTGGTGCTCGATATCCTGCTGCCCGACATCAATGGCATCGATCTGATCGAAAAGCTCGACATTCAGGATCGTACCAGCGTTGTGATCTTCTCGATGCACGCAAACGATAGCTATGTGCGGGCTGCACTGCTCGCTGGCGCGTCTTCTTTTGTGCTGAAAGATGCGCTGGCGAGCGAGCTGCTCCACGCCATGCGCGAAGCGATTGCGGGCCGCCGCTACCTCAGCCCAACGATCACTGATCGCGCCGTCGATATGTTCTTGCATCACGGCGAAGCGCCAGCTAACAGCCAGCTCGAGATGCTGACGGCCCGTGAGCGGCAGATCCTGCACCTTGTGGCGGCTGGCCGCACCAGCTCTGCGATTGCCGACCGGCTGGCGATCAGCCCGCGCACCGTCGAGACGCACCGCGCGAACCTTATGCGCAAGCTGAAGTTGAAATCGCAGGCCGATCTGCTGCGCTACGCCATCACACACGGCATCTCGACCAGCCTGGAAGAATAAGCCACGCACAGCGGCCGACACGAGGGTTTGCCGGTGGCATCGCCGCCCGCGAGCCCTTTTTCTGTTGGCGCGCGATCGGCAATCATACCAAATACGGATGATTGCGCACCGATTGTCGTGCCGAGCCCTTCGGCTGCGCTGAGCATACACTCCGCGAAGCATCCCGTGCTTCTATGCTACCAGCTCCGCCGCCCCCGAATCCCCACATCGTGCCAGTATTCTTGCGGATTTAGCATGAATAAGGGATTCTTCGCCCTACTGACGCGGAGTTTGCCTTGAGCGTAGCCGAAGGGTTCAGAATGGCAAAACGCACGTGTTCGCCCGAATTTGATCGCATGCTGAGCCCTTTGGCTCCCGGTGCTGCGGTTCCTGGTTCTTATAGCGGCTGACGCATACTAAGTAAAAATACCTAGGTAAGAGATCTGAATATCTACGAATAGACACTCAATATGCCTGCTGCTATGATGGTAAGTGGATAACTGGCTGATCGTAATGGTACGCACTGCCCCCCGTACTTCGTGTCCGTAAGTGTACGGTATGGATCCTCTTTTTTTCCATAGTGCTAGTACGGAGCAATTCTTCTCCTGATCTACGAATATACAGGCTTCTTTTTTATTGATATGCTATGCCTAGTCAGGTGAATTAGGCATGGAGCGAGGCCCGCCCAATGGCGAAAATTCCCATAGCAATCTTCGATCGTAGTCAGTCGTTTTTGCACTTGCTCGTCTATGTGCTTCAACAGCGCGATGCTGCTGAAGTAGATGTGATCGCTGCGGCAAACGATATGGCCACGCTCATCAAACAGGCCACGGTTGCTCCAGCCGTTGTGCTCGTTGGGCTTAGCGTCCCAAACTTGGTTGACCCAACAATGATTCGGCAGTTGCGCGAGCACTGGCCGCACGTTGCTGTGATTGTGCTGAGCTGGCTCGATGGCGAAGAATATATTACGGAAGCGCTGGCTGCTGGCGCAAATATCGTGATCTCGAAAACACAGCTCGATACCGCCCTGCTGCCTGCGATCCGCCAGGTTGCCGCAAACAGCTATGCACCGAAACAAGCAGAAGAGTACGACAGACGGCAGTCGGCATAAAGCGGCCCGTGGCACGGCGGCACGCATGAAAGCAGAACTATGATGTTCCACAGCGAAAATATGCAAAGTGCGTCATATAGCGACAGCGGCGCGGGGCATAGGCCTGAACTTGCGTCGGAAGACGCGAACATCGAACTTGAGCGCCTGTACCGGGCCATCATCGATTCAAGCGACGACGCGATTATTGCCAAGCGGCTCGATGGCAAGATTATCGCGTGGAACCCGAGTGCCGAGCGTTTGTATGGCTTCACCGCGCAGGAAGCGATTGGCAGCAGCATTGAGATCATTGTGCCGGAAGAACGCCGCGACGAGATCTGGACGATCATCGAGCGCATCCGCAATGGTGAGCGCGTGCATCACTTCGAAACAGTACGCACGCATAAAAAAGGCCACATGCTCGATGTTTCGCTGACGATCTCACCCGTCTGGTCGAACGATGGCCAGGTAAAGAGCGTTTCGGTTATAGCGCGCGACATTACCGAGCGTAAACAGGCCGAGCATATTTTTCGCACGGTGGTTGAAGCCTCGCCAAACGGCATCATCATGGTCAATAACGACGGCCTGATTGTGCTGGTGAATAACGAAGCCGAGCGGCAATTTGGCTACACGCGCGAAGAACTCTTGGGCAGCCCGGTCGATATGCTCGTGCCCGAGCTGCTGCGCGAAACGCACAGCCAGCATCGCGCAGAATTCACGGCCAAGGCATCGGCGCGCGTGATGGGCTCGGGGCGCGAGCTGCACGGCATACGCAAGGACGGCTCGAGCTTCCCGGTCGAGATCGGCCTGAATCCTGTTAATGGCACCGACGGCAAGCATGTGCTCAGCGCCATTGTCGATATCTCCAAGCGCGTGCAGGCCGAGCAAGCCATGCACGAAACCGAACAGAAACTGAGCACCATTGTCGATCTGTTGCCGGTTGGGGTGGCGATTTTAGATGGCCAGCGGAAAATCATCTACTCAAACCCGGCGCTGTCCAAAATTGTCGATCTGCCGAGCAGCGAAGACGAGAGAAACGAGCACATCAAGCGGCACTACATCCGCAGCAATGGCGAGCCTATGCCGCCCCACGAATTTGCCAGCAGCCGCGCCCTGCGCGAGATGAAAACCGTGTACGACGTCGAAACCGGCATTATTAAAGAAGATGGCACCCTGATCTGGACAAATGTGAGCGCAGCACCCGTCAACTTTTCCGATTGGCGCGTGGTTATTGTGACAACGGATATCACCGAGCGCAAAAAAACGCAAGACAGCCTGCTTTTTCAAGCGTGCTTGCTGGAAAATATGTCGGATGCTATTATTGCCTGTAACCTCCACGATCTGATCACTAACTGGAATGCCGCTGCTGAAGAGCTGTATGGCTGGAAAAGCGAGCACGTGCTGGGCATGACAATGGCCGAAGTGCTGCGAACTGAGTATATTGGCAGCACTTCGGCCATTGTC
>LJCR01003469.1 GCA_001399705.1 Kouleothrix aurantiaca | reverse complement strand
CAAGAATGGCTCACCCCAGGCGCTCCACGCGCCGGATGCGGTTGTAGCCGGGCTGCCACATCAGCGCATCGACACGCTCGGCGCTGCCGCTCTCAGTTGCTACGCCGGTCTGCAAAGCAGATGCGGCCACGGCCACCGCTACCGCCCGCGCAACGTCGCGCACCGCGCTGATGGGCGGGTAGAGCGGCGCGGCGGCGTGCGCATTCAGCGGCGCAAAGCGGCTGAGCGCCTGCGCGGCGGCGAGCAGCATCGGGTTGGTAATGCGCCGCGCGCCCGCCGCGATCGCGCCCAGCGCCACGCCCGGGAAGATGAACAGGCTACTGAGCTGGCTGGCCGGCACAACCCCTGCGCGGTAGGTGGCTTCGGGCTGCGGGTTGCTGGTGGCCACCAGCGCGCGCCCACCCGACCACTCGAGCAATTGGGCGGGCGTGGCCTCGCAGCGCGCCAGCGGGCTGGAAAGCGGGAAGATGATCGGGCGCTCGGCGTTGTTCGCTACCGCGCTTACCACCTCGCGGGTAAACAGCCCGCCCTGCCCCGACGCACCGATCAGAATCGTCGGCTTGGTCTGCTGCACCAGGTCGAGCAGGGC
>LJCR01003465.1 GCA_001399705.1 Kouleothrix aurantiaca | reverse complement strand
CCGCAATCATCCGCTTCCCGGCCAGCTCTACTGCCACGTTCACGCGGCGCAGGCGGCTGAGGCCCCCGAGGAGCTGCCAATTGGCGGCGCGCCGGGCGTAGGGAGTGCGCTGCCGCTCGCCACCGACGCGCCCGCGCCGGCCGACCCGCGCAGCGACGCGGTCGAAGACATCCCAATCACCAACGAAACGCGCGATGACCTTCTGGCCGTGATCGCCGCCGAGGTGCAGGAGCTGGAGCTGGAAGTGCGCAACCAGACCGCCGCCGCCGACACGCGCGCGCGCGATATGGCCGCCAGCGCACTACGCCTGATCCGCGAGAACCTGCCGCGCATGGCGCCCGAGGGCGTGCAGCGCGTCATTGCCATGGTTCGCGAAAACGTCAGCAGCGACTACCTCGACCCCGACTTCTGGCGCGGGATCAGCATGGTGCTGCGCTACCAGGTCGAAGAAGCGGCTGGCATTATTCAGCGGCGCATGCGCGGCGAGTACGCCACCGACGATTTCGGCATGGACGCCGAGCTGGTCGAGCTGGTGCGGCCGTTCAGCACCTTTATGTACCGCACCTACTGGCGCGCGGCCAGCAGCGGCC
>LJCR01003464.1 GCA_001399705.1 Kouleothrix aurantiaca | reverse complement strand
ACTGCGCTCAGATCGCGCAGGTTGTCGTCCAGCGCGGCGGGGTCGGGCGCGGGCGCGTCGAGCAGCTCGGGCTCGCTGCTGCGCGGCAGGGCGGGCAAGAAAGGCATAGCGGTGCTCTACTCGCCTTTCATGTGGAAAATCACCAGCCGGTGGCCGTCGGGGTCGCGCGCGTCGAAGGTGCGCCCAAACGACTGGTCGACCGGCGCGCCCAGCACTTCAACGCCGGCCGCCCGCATGGCGCGCCACGCCGCATCGACATCCTCCACTTCAAAGCCCAGCTCAATGCCTTCGCATGCGGCTGGCGCCTGCCCCATCGCCTCGGCGTCCTGCAGGCTGATCGTGCAGCCGCCCGCGAGGAGCAGCGCCATGGTTGGCGGGCCACCGCGCTCGTCGGGTTCGGCTAAACCGAGCACCGTGGTGTAAAAAGTTTTCGCGGCCTGGACATCGCGAACAAGCAGGTTGATGTTGCTGATGCGTGCGTGCATGATCACTCCTTTTCCCGCCGGGATTTCTCGCCGTAATCGCAACAAAACGGATAAGCCACAGAGAGCACGGAGGACACAGAGCGTATACCAAATACGGATGATTAC
>LJCR01003467.1 GCA_001399705.1 Kouleothrix aurantiaca | reverse complement strand
TTGCAAGTTTGCAGGTTGCAGGTTCGCGAATTTGCAGGTTGCAAGTTCGCAAGTTTGAAGGTTGCAATTCGCCGGTCGTCGGTCGTCATTCGCGCACATACACCGCCAGCGCATCGGGTACTTTGCGCGGCGAGCCGGGCTGCGCTGGCTGGCCACGCCACACCGCCTGGGTCGAAGTGTCATCATCGCCGCCGAGCGCGTCGGTGCAGCCCATCGCCTTGAGCTGGCCCGCCAGCTCCAGACCAGTTGCGCCATACGAAGTAGCGAAGACCACAAATGCGCCGCGCTCGTTTGTGCCCACGCCAACCGCGGTTTTCGGGTAGGTGCCGGTGTAGATCTTTTTGCGCCAGTCGAGCTGCACAAAATCTTCGTTCAGCGGGTTGAACGGCACGAACGTATCGCTCGGCGCGTCCGCAGCCGGGTTAGCGACCTTGCCAGCCAGCAGGATGATCGGGCCGGCGCCATTCGCCTGCGCGCA
This sequence comes from Kouleothrix aurantiaca, assembly GCA_001399705.1. Lineage (GTDB taxonomy): Bacteria > Chloroflexota > Chloroflexia > Chloroflexales > Roseiflexaceae > Kouleothrix > Kouleothrix aurantiaca. The sequence continues at coordinate 112 of LJCR01003467.1, read as the reverse complement.
CTCTTTCAGCGCCGCCGCATCGAACAAGCCCAGGCGCGCCTGATTGTCGGGCGTGATGCACAGCGCCGCGCGGCCCGCGTTGCCGCGGTGGACAGTGCCGTTAATCACCCCC
>LJCR01003466.1 GCA_001399705.1 Kouleothrix aurantiaca | reverse complement strand
CGATCGCCGAGAGGCGCGCCTCGGTGTAGCGCAAGGGGGCGTTGTTCGCCTGAAGCTGATCGGCGAGGGTGGCATTTTCGTGCGCGCGCTGCTCGGCCGCGCTGCGTGCCAGCTCAAGCTCGCCGGTGGCGCGGTGAATAACCTGCACGTTTGCGCGCATCAGCCGCCACACGCCGGCCAGCGTCACCAGCATCCCGATCACGCTGGAGCCAACCGCCAGGCGATTGGTGGTTTGGTAGAGTGCGGCAAATACGGGTGGCCGCACAAACGCCAGCTCCACAAAGGCCAGCGCGCCATAGCTCAGCACACACAGGATGAGCGTCACATCCAGCGCGCGCGGGTCGTCGAGCACCAGCCCAACTGCTACCAGCAACAGGAAATACAGCGAGCTAATCGCCGTCAGGAAGCCGCCGCCGTTGTGGATACCAAAGGCCAGCAGTACGACCAGCACGACCACACAGGCATAGGTGGCAGGCACGCCATGGCCAGCGCGCACAAGCCAGTAGTAGAGGGCATAGTACGCAGATGTGATCAGCGTCAGAATAAGTGTCACCGGCGACGAGCGCAGGTCGAGCAGGCCGATCAGGATC
>LJCR01003468.1 GCA_001399705.1 Kouleothrix aurantiaca | reverse complement strand
GGTTTGGCTCGCCGCAAATGGTCCCAGCCCCAGCAGCGGCGGCAGCGCCGCGATCAGCCCGAGCGCGCCAAGCCAGCGCAGCGCCTCCAGCTCGGGCGGGCGCGCTGTGGCTGGCAGCCGCATCATTGGCGCAAGGTCGAAGGTGCCGGCGGCTGTGGCCAGCGCCAGCCCGGCCAGCGCCAGCAGCACGAGCCCATTCACCTCGGCTGCCAGCCGGCGGATGCCAGCCGCGCGTGTGGCGGGGTTGGCTGCGCGCAAGAGGAGGCGTAGCGCCAGCAGCTGTGGCCATTCTAGCAGCGCAACCGCAACAAGCAAATCTACCCCGCGCCCGAGTGGCCGGGCAAATGGCAATGGCAAGAGCGCCAGCCCCAGCCACGGCATGGCGGCGGCATGCAGCGGCAGACTGAGGGTGGGGCGAACATCGCGGCGACGCAGCACGGTGGCAAGCAGCAGCGCAGCCAGCCCGGCGGGGTACAGAAACAGGCGTGGCCAGGCCAGGCCAAGCAGCCCAAGCAGCTCACCAGGGTTCATCGCCCGTGCCTCCCGAGCTGGCTGGCGCGCCCAGCAGCAGCGCAAGCCAGGGCACATGC
>LJCR01003461.1 GCA_001399705.1 Kouleothrix aurantiaca | reverse complement strand
GCGCATCGCTGGCGGCGAGCTGCAGGCCCGCACTGCGCGCGGCTGCTCGCCGGGCACGACATTCAGCGTGCGCAACCTGTTCTACAACGCGCCCGTGCGGCGCGAGTTCCTGCGCTCAGAAGCGACCGAGGCCAGCGCGATCACGGCGATTGTGACGCAGTATGCGCTCGCCTACCCCGAGGTTCGTTTCACCATGCTGGTCGATGGCCGGATGGTTGTGCAGACCAGTGGGCGCGGCGACATGCGCGAGGCGCTGATCGACCTGTACGGCCTCGACGTAGCGCGCCAGCTCCTGCCGGTCGATGCTGCGCACGGCGACGACGAGCAGGCGGTGGCCGTGCGCGGGCTGGTGTCGCCGCCCGGCCTGACGCGCAGCTCGCGTGGCGCGATTCACCTGTTTGTGAACCGGCGCGCCATCCAGCCGCGCGGCCAGCTCACGATTGTGCTCGAAGAAGCCTACCACACCCTGATGATGAAAGGCCGCCACCCGGTCGCCGCGCTCGACATTCGCGTGCACCCGTCGATGGTCGATGTGAATGTGCACCCGACCAAGAGCGAGGTGAAATTTCGCGACACCACCCGCGTGCTGAG
>LJCR01003462.1 GCA_001399705.1 Kouleothrix aurantiaca | reverse complement strand
ACACAAATCTCATCCCAGCTCAACTTATGAAATACCAAAACGCCTCCAGCGCACCGTTGGAGGCGTTTTATTATATTATTTCTGTAGAACGTCACAATACCCTTTATTGCATAACCTGAACATCTGTGGCCCAACAATGCGCTGTAGCTGACGCCGCTTCGCGGCCCCAAGATCGTGGCGATTTTGAAAGTAGATTTCGGCTCGACTGTCATCTCGGTCTATCGGTGCGGCGCAGCTAAGCGCCAAGCGTTGGGCGCGTCTTAGACGCAAGGTTCTCTCGATCACGAATAGCGGGTTATGTCGTTTCGGCACAAGAACGCCTTGCACCCACGATGGAACGAATCGAGCGTGAGATAAAAGCTCGTTGTGCCGCGTGGTTCCGTGTCAGGCTTTCTCAGCCCCGCGTGGTGCGAGCGCCCGTTGTGCTGAATGTGGTTCTGTTCAGCGTTTGACCAAAGCAACGTGGAACGAATGCACGTGGTGCTGAAAGTGATTCCGTTTAAGGTTTTCTCAGCCCTGCGTGGTACGAGCGCCCGTTATGCTGAACTGGTTCCGGGCAACGTGGCTCAGCCTATCGCTCGTGTTCTGATC
>LJCR01003460.1 GCA_001399705.1 Kouleothrix aurantiaca | reverse complement strand
GTCTACGATCTGTGGCCCACTGTTGCCCTGCACGGTGAGCACGTGGTAGGCGTTGTCGCCAGTGCTGCCTACCACGCCGATGTCGCCGCTGAGCAGCGTGGCGTTGCCCTGCCAATCGCGCTCCGCGAGCCTCACCTCAGTGCCGGCAAAGCCGCCGTAGAGATCGACACCGGGCTTGAGCACGAAGCTATCCGTGCGCCGCGCGCCAGGTGTATAGCTGCCCTGCGCTACCCAGATCTGGTCTCCGGCGATGGCGGTGGTCAGCGCGTCCTGCAGGTCGAGGTAGGCATCCGCCCAACTGCCGCCGTGATTTTTGCCCGCCAGCGCGGCCTGATTGACATAGAGTGTGGCCGGCACGCAGGCGCTGGTTGCCGCGGCCAGCGTTGATGCGAAGGCAGAGTTGCCGAGCGCGTTGGTGGCTCGCACGCGGTAGAAGTAGGCTGTGTTGCATGGCAACAGCCGATCGGTAAAGCTGGTGGTGTCGGCGCTGACGGTTGTGATGATGGTCCAGCCGGCACCACTACTCGACGAGCGCTCGACGAGAAAGCCGGCCTCGTCGGCACTATTGTCCTGCCACTGTAAGGTGATCTG
>LJCR01003463.1 GCA_001399705.1 Kouleothrix aurantiaca | reverse complement strand
CTCTTCAACCTCAGCTCGCTGGTGCGCGACGCTGGCGAAACCTTGCAGGCGCGCGAGCTGCTGCACGAAGCGCTGGAGATCGGCCGTGATCTGCGCGACAGCTGGCTGGTCGCCATCAGCGGCGTGCAGCTTGGCCAGCTTCTGTTTGTGCAGGGCTATATCGCGCAGGCGCGCGACCTGCTCGAGGAAAGCCTGGCGCTCTCGCGCGAAGGCGGCCACGACATCTGCATCGCCCTGGCGCTCGACGTGCTGGGCGATCTGGCGCTCCAATCGGGCGATTTCGCCATCGCGCGCGAGCGCTTTGCAGAGGCCCTCGGCTTCTTCCAGCAATTCTCCGACACAGCGCGCAGCAACTGGTCGCTGCAAAAGCTGCAGCAGGCCGAGCGGGCGATACTGCCGCCGGCCGCGCCGCCCGGCCCGCCAGAACCCGCGCCAGCCCACGACGCGACACCTGGCGAGGATCGTGCATTTCAAACCAATGTGCCAGCCCAAGCAACCAGCTTTGTCGGCCGCGAGGCGCAGCTGGCCGATTTGCGCGCAACGCTCGCGCGCGCCCGGCTGATCACGCTCACCGGCCCGAGCGGCTGTGGC
>LJCR01000346.1 GCA_001399705.1 Kouleothrix aurantiaca | reverse complement strand
GACGATCATGCAGGAAGGCCTGAGCAACGTCAAAGTCGCGGTCATCAACAACGGCTACCTCGGCATGGTGCGCCAGTGGCAGGAGCTGTTCGAGGGCAAGCGCTACAGCGGCACGCCGCTGAGTGGCCCGAACTTCCAGAAGCTGGCCGAGGCCTATGGCTGGAAGGGCATCACCGTCGAGCGGATCGAGGACATCGAGGCCGCGATTGAGGAAGCCTACGCCACCGACGGCCCGGTGCTGATCGACTTCCGTGTCGAGCGGGAGGTGAATGTGTGGCCGATGGTGCCGCAGGGCAAGAGCATTGGCGAGACGATTACCGACGCGTCGCAGGTGTAAAACGCAGTCAACAGTCAGCAGCCGGCAGTTTGCATTGCAATGCGAGCATCGCCGACTGCCAACTGCCAACTGCCAACTGTAAACGAGGAGCAACCCTTGAACGTCAACAAACACACAATCGTCGCGCTTGTGCAAGATCGGCCGGGCGTGCTGAACCGCGCAGTCAGCCTGTTCCGCCGGCGCGGCTTCAATATCGAGAGCCTGGCCGTGGGCCACAGCGAAACGCCGGGCATCAGCCGCCTGACGCTGGTGGTCGAGGCCGAGGAGGTTGAGCAGGTCACCAAACAGCTCTACCGCCTGATCGAAGTGCTGAAAGTCAGCGACGTCACGCACGACCCGACGGTCGAGCGCGAGATGGTGCTGGTGAAGATCCACGCGCCGTCGGCCAGCCGCCCCGAGGTCGTGGCGCTGACGGGCGTGTTCGACGCCAAGATCGTCGATGTGGGCTACAACACCATGATCATCGAGATGACTGGCACACCCTCGAAGGTGGAAAACTTCATCGAGGTCATCCGCCCGTTCGGCGTCAAGGAAATGATGCGCACCGGGCGCATCGCAATGGTGCGCGGCGCACATACGCACCAGGCGCCAGCCGAGGCTGCCGAAAACGGCAACGGCCACGGAGTAGCCGAGGCCATTCTTAATTAAATAGAACCAAGAACCAAGAACCGAGAAACGCAACCGCGCAATCTCGGTTCTTGGTTCTTGGCTCTCGGTTCTTCCTGCAGAGTCTGAATAGTATATGAGGAGATCATGGCAGAACTTTTCTACGACAACAACGCCGACCTCGACCGCCTGAAGGGCCGCCCGATTGCGGTGATCGGCTTTGGCAGCCAGGGCCACGCCCACGCGATGAACCTGAAGGAAAGCGGGCTGGATGTGCGCGTTGGCCTGTATGAAGGCTCGAAGAGCCGCGCCAAGGCCGAGGCCGCCGGCCTCAAGGTCATGTCGGTGGCGGATGCCGCCAAGGAAGCCCAGGTCATCATGATCGTCACGCCCGACACCGGACAGGCCGCACTGTACCGCGACCATATCGCGCCGCACCTGACGGCGGGCAAGACGCTGATGTTCGCGCATGGCTTCAACATCCGCTATGGCCAGATCGTGCCGCCCAAGGATGTCGACGTGAGCATGATCGCGCCCAAGGCCCCCGGCCACCGCGTGCGCGAGGTCTACACCCAGGGCGGCGGCGTGCCGGCGCTGGTGGCGGTGCACCAGGATGCCTCGGGCCACGCCATGGAAGACGCGCTGGCCTATGGCAAGGGCATCGGCTCGACCAAGGCGGGCGTGCTGAAGACGACCTTCGCCGAAGAAACCGAGACCGACCTGTTTGGCGAGCAGAGCGTGCTCTGTGGCGGCGTGTCGGCGCTGGTAAAGGCCGGCTTCGAGACGCTGGTCGAGGCGGGCTACCAGCCCGAGGTGGCCTACTTCGAGTGCATGCACGAGCTGAAGCTGATCGTCGACCTGTTCTACCAGGGCGGCCTGAACTACATGCGCTACTCGGTCGCGGACACGGCCGAGTGGGGCGATTACGTCGCCGGCAACCAGATCATCAACGACCAGACGCGCGCGGCCATGAAGCAGCTGCTGGCGAACATCCAGAGCGGCGCCTTCGCGGAAGACTGGATCGAAGAAAACCACAATGGCCGGCCGCGCTTCAACGCCCAGCGCCAGGCCGACGTCGATCACCAGATCGAGCAGGTTGGCCGCGATCTGCGCCGGATGATGCCGTTCGTCGGCCCGAAAGAAGTGATCCCCGGGCAGGGCGGAGCATAACGACAGAACCACGGAACCACGGAACTACAGAACCAACGGCGGCGAGAAGCGTGTGGGTAACAATTACAATTATCGTAATTTGATTCTGTGGCAGCGAGCTCAAACGCTTGCAGTTCAGGTGATCGAGAAAGTGCAGCAACTGCCGAACCAATGGGGTAGCGCAGTTATCGCCCGGCAAGTTATTGCATCGGTCACATCAATCAGTGCGAATATTGCGGAAGGACACGCACGCTTCACCCCCGGTGCTCATCGCAATCACCTTTCCATTGCGAAAGGTTCGGCGGCTGAAACGGACAGTTGGCTCGATTTATTGCGTCGAGTCGGTCATCTTTCTGAGCAAGACGAAGCAGCGATGCACAACGAATGCTTGTGGATCATGAGTTCGCTCACAAGTAAAATTCACGATCTTGAGCAGTATGAGCAGCAAAAACGTCCCCCGCTTAAAGAACACCGCGAGACGTACACCGTTTCAGACGGCGTGGACGACTTAGAGCCAGTCTGGCCTTTTGGTGATAATGATAATCTTTAGTCAAGCGAGTTCTGTAGTTCTGTAGTTCTGCGGTTCTCAGTTCTAACAGGAGTAATAGCGATATGGACTCTCACGTAACCGACCACGTACGCATTTTCGATACAACGCTGCGCGACGGCGAGCAGGCGCCTGGCTGCACGATGACCAAGGACGAGAAGCTGGAAGTTGCGCGCCAGCTCGGCCGCCTGGGCGTCGATATTATTGAGGCGGGGTTTCCGGCCGCCTCGCCCGGCGACTGGGACGCGGTGAACGCGATTGCGCACGAGGTTGGCACCGCCGATGGCCCGATGATCTGCGGCCTGGCGCGCGCCAACAAAGATGATATCGACAAGTGCTGGACCGCGATCGAGCCGGCCGCCAAGAAGCGCATTCACACATTTATGTCAACATCAGACATTCACCTTGAGCACCAGTTCCGCAAGAGCCGCGGCGAAGCGCTTGAGCTGATTGGCGAAATGGTGACCTACGCGCGCAGCCTGTGCGACGATGTCGAGTTTTCGCCAATGGACGCCGGCCGCTCCGACCCGCAGTTCCTCAAAGAAGTGCTGAAAGTCGCGATCGAGTGCGGCGCCACCACGCTCAACATCCCCGACACGGTCGGCTACACCACGCCCGAAGAATATTACGCGATGATCGACGGCATCCGCCGCAACGTGCCGGGCGCCGACAAGGTGATCATCTCGACCCACTGCCACGACGACCTGGGCATGGCTGTGGCGAACTCGCTGGCCGGCGTGCGCGCGGGCGCGCGCCAGATCGAGTGCACGATCAACGGCATTGGCGAGCGCGCCGGCAACGCCTCGCTCGAAGAAGTAGTGATGGCGCTCCACACGCGCAAAGAGTTTTTCGGCATCGAGACGCAGATCAACACGCGCGAGCTGGCGCGCGCCTCGCGGCTGGTTTCGGCCTGCACCGGCGTGCACGTGCCGCCGAATAAGGCGATTGTTGGCGCGAACGCCTTTGCCCACGAGTCGGGCATTCACCAGGATGGCGTGCTGAAGAAGCGCGAGACCTACGAGATCATGAGCGCCGAGACGGTGGGCCTGGATGGCAACGCGCTGGTGCTGGGCAAGCACTCTGGCCGCCACGCCTTCCGCACACATATTGAAGCGCTCGGCTATACGCTCAGCGACGATGAGTTTCGCCATGTGTTCACGCGCTTCAAGGAGCTGGCCGACAAGAAGAAGCTGGTAGACGACCGCGACATCGAGGCGCTGATCGCCGGCGAGGCCCAGCGCACCATCGCGATCTACACGCTCGACTATGTGCAGGTCTTCTGCGGCACCGACGTGATCCCCACGGCAACCGTGCGCATGCGCGGCCCTGGCGACGAGATCAAGACCGAGTCGGCGCAGGGCACCGGCCCGGTGGATGCGGTCTGCCAGGCGATCAACAAAATCGTTGGCGAGCCGGGCGAGCTGGTCGAGTTCGCGGTGAACGCGATCACCGAGGGCATCAACGCCACCGCTGAGGTGACGATCCGCGTGCAGGAGTATGGCACGCGCGCCGCCGAGGCCGAGGGCGGCAAGCCCGAGCGCCGCCGCCAGCCGCCCGTGTTCAGCGGCTATGGCGTCAACACCGACACGGTTGTGGCGGCTGGCGAGGCCTACGTCGGCGCGCTGAACAAGCTGTTCTA
>LJCR01003458.1 GCA_001399705.1 Kouleothrix aurantiaca | reverse complement strand
GCCAGCGTCTGCCCGCCGATCAGCCCGCCTGAGAAGGCGATCGCAATCAGAGCCAGCAATACAAGGCGCATTCCCGCCGGCAGCACCATCGGCGCCATTAACACCATCATGGCTGCGAGCAGCGCCACATTCAGCAGCAGCGGAACCGTGCCCAGCACCCAGCCGCCGAGCGTCAGCCCCGCAACCGGGTTGTAGAAAGCTGTGGCAAGGCTGATCAGTCCATAGATCGACCACGCCACCGCAAGAATTGCGAGATACAGCCCCACCAGGTAGCCACCACGGCCAAGCCGGCGCGCAAGCAGCAAGTAGCCCTGCGGGCGGTCGCCTAACGAGAGAATTGAAGTGGAGGTATAGAAGCCCAGCGCCAGCGAGAAGATGCCGACGACCGAGAAGAAGTACTCGGGCTGGAGCGCGGAGGTCCAGCGTCGCAAGAAAATATAGAAGAAGATCACGCTGGCGATCAGCTCGATGAGAATACGGGCCGAGCGTGCGTATTCGATCAGCGTGAATTGAGTGAAGCGCAGGGTTCGCGCGATCATATGCAGTTTCTTGCTTATTCAGCAGCCCGTCGCCGGGCCGGCAGGCTATCCAT
>LJCR01003459.1 GCA_001399705.1 Kouleothrix aurantiaca | reverse complement strand
TCCAGGGCATCGGCCTGCAGCGCCGGCGCGGCAGCCTGTTCCAGAAATGCCTCGGTTTCAGCATTGGAAAAGCGCAGCTCGGGCGCTTCGATGGTGGTCAGCTCGCCGGCGGCGGCCAGGCGCGCGAGCGGCAGCGGCGGCTGCGTGCGCGAGATGATCAGCAGGTGCAGGTGCGCGGGCAGGTGATCGAGCAGCATGGCGATGGACTCGTGGATCTGTGGCGTGCTGATGGCATGGTAATCCTCCAGCACCAGCAAGCCCTCGCCTGGAATCTGCGCCAGCTCGTTGACCAGCGCGGTCAGGATCATCTCCAGCGGCGACTTGATCGCGATTGGCGCGTCGAGCAGCGCCAGCGATTGCGCGCCAAGCTCGGGGCCGAAGGCGCGACAGGCCGCGACCAGGTAGCGCCAGAAGCGCAGCGGGTCGTTGTCGCCCGCGTCGAGCGCCAGCCACGCCACTGCCGGCGCGGTGCCGCGCGTCGCGGAATCGGCCAGCCACTGCCGCACCAGCGTGGTTTTGCCAAAGCCGGCTGGCGCGCTCAGCAGCGTCAGCTTGCGCTCGCGCCCGGCTTCGAGCAGGTGCAGCAGGCGCT
>LJCR01003457.1 GCA_001399705.1 Kouleothrix aurantiaca | reverse complement strand
GGCGCTCACCTCGCGCGACAACGCCCTGCGGTCGCGGGCCTACCTCGCGCTGGCGGCGTTTGTTCGGGTTGCGCGCGACGACACGCTTCCGCCACTGCTGGCCCACGCCATAGTAGCGCGCCCCGCAGCGGAGACGGTCCGCGCGATCGTGAACGCGACGCCGATGGGGGCGGTCGCCGACATGGTGCAGATCCTCTCGACCGTGCGCACGGTGTGGGGGGCCGAGCTAGACGCCGATGTTGCCGTCGCGCCCATACTGCCTGGGGCCGCCCTCGTGGGCGGCGCCGACGTCGACTGGATCGTCCGCGGAACGCTGTGGGATGTAAGCGCGAGCGCCGCGGCGCGGCCGTTCGGCCGCGAGGACCTGCTGACCGGGCTGGCTGCGGCGCTGCTGGACCCCTATGGCGAGGCCGGCATCACCGCGCTCGGCTGGTACTTCGCGCGCCACCGGCAGCGCCACACCGTCGCGCTTGCCGCGTAGAGCATAGGAGCTTCCCACACCGACCCTGTTTCGTTGCCGCCCGGCCAGGGCAGACGCGCCCTGGCGGGCGTCGCCGACCCTGGCCATCGACCGGAAAGGACCATCCGATGGC
>LJCR01003454.1 GCA_001399705.1 Kouleothrix aurantiaca | reverse complement strand
GCGGTAGGGTGAAATGGCGGCGGCAATCGCAACCACGTCGTTGCGCGACAGCACCTCGCACACCCAGCCGATGCGGCGGATGTTGGTGTCGCGATCTTCCTTCGAGAAGCCCAGGCCTTTGCTCAGGTGCGTGCGCACCACGTCGCCATCGAGCACTTCGACCTTGCGGCCAGCCGCGCGCAGCTCGCGCTCAAGGATCTCCGAGATGGTCGATTTGCCTGCGCCCGACAGGCCGGTAAACCAGAGGGTGACGCCGGTTGTCATGGTGTTTCTTCCTTTTTCGTTATCGCTGGGGCGAAGCATTCATAGGAAGCGTTGTGAAACGTTTCCTATGAATGCTTCGCCCTTACATATCGGGCGAGCCTACGCGGCGCGCATTGCTTCGATCAGGATCTGCGCGACTTCGGGGCGAGTGAACTCGGGCGGCGGCAGCGTGCCGGCGCGCAGCATTTCGCGCACGCGGGTGCCGCTCAGCACCAGGTGATGCTCGGATGTGTGCGGGCAGCTGCGCGTCGAGGCGATGTTGCCGCAGGTTTTGCAGAAAAAGGTGTGCTCGAACTTCAGCGGCTGGATGTCGAGGTCGCCGGGCTGAAG
>LJCR01003455.1 GCA_001399705.1 Kouleothrix aurantiaca | reverse complement strand
GGCAGATGCCACCAGCAAGGCGCGCCTTTATCAGCTGTGTGTCATTGCCCCGGCGCACACATCGCACTAGAATAATACATAGATTTCCGAGGTATAGAAAGTGAGCGCGCGATGCCGCCAATTGACCGCGAGCTGCTCAAGGGGAGTATCGACATTCTGCTGCTCACGCTGCTTGAGCGCGGGGCCATGTATGGCTACCAGATCGTGAAAGAAGTGCGCGCGCGCAGCGAGGGCGTGCTGGAGCTGAAAGAAGGCTCGCTCTACCCGGCGCTGCACCGCCTCGAGCAGCAGGGCCTGATCGAAGGCTTCTGGCAGCCGCGCCCCGATGCCGCCGCCGGCACCGACCGGCGCTACTACCGGCTGACGGCGCGCGGGCAGCAGGCCGCCGAAGAAAAACGCGCCGAGTGGCGGCGCTTCGCGGCCGCAGTGGAAGGAGTGCTGCGCTATGCCTGATTCGCCCTTTGCCGATTACCTACGCGCCATCGACGCGCAGCTGGCGGGTCTGCCGCCCGCCCAGCGTGAGGCCATCCGCCAGGAGCTGCTGGCCCACCTCGAAGATGCCGCCGCCGACGCCGGTGCCGACCCGCACGACCC
>LJCR01003456.1 GCA_001399705.1 Kouleothrix aurantiaca | reverse complement strand
ACGACAAGAGCGTGGCAACTCTGGCTTCCTGGCAGCCGATGATGAGCGAAATGTGGAGCCCGGTGCCGCCTGGCGACCCGCAGATTGTTGAGAACGTGCTGCAGGCGCGCGGCGCGCAGGGCTTCCGCAACCAGGCCTACGCGCGTGGCATGGATGCCACCGGCTGGAGCTGGAGCGGCGAGTTTGCCGACCTCGACAACGACGGCTGGCAGGATCTCTACGTCGCCAATGGCATGATCGAATCCGAGCTGTTCAACTACCTGCCCAACGGCGAGCTGGTGGAGCAGAACCAGGCGCGGCGCAACGACGGCACAGGCAATTTCGTGCCTGCGCCCGAGTGGGGGCTGGGCTCGCCCCGCAGCGGGCGCGGCATGGCGATTGCCGACCTCGACGGCGATGGCGACCTCGATATTGTGGTGAATAACCTGAACGCGCCCGCGCAGCTTTTCGAGAACCGGCTGTGCGGCGGGGCGAGTCTGGCGGTCGATCTGCGCTGGCTGGGCAGCCCGAACACGCGCGCGCTCGGCGCGACGGTGCAGCTCCAAAGCGGCGCCGCGACCTACACGCGCACCGTGCGCGCCGAAACGGGCTACC
>LJCR01003452.1 GCA_001399705.1 Kouleothrix aurantiaca | reverse complement strand
CTAACATCACGGCTGGCACTGGTACAGCCTTCGCTGGCACGACAAACGTGCCTATCGCGACCGGCTCGCTCACGACTGGCTCCTACACCGTGCGCGTGCGCATCCGCGACGCTGCTGGCAACTGGAGCACCGGCACCAACGGTGTTCGAACCGCAACGCTGACGGTTACCGCAGCAGTGCCTGACGCGATCTTCGCCGATGGCTTCGAGTCGGGCAGTACCAGCGCCTGGTCAGGAACGAGCGGCTCCACAAGCGTAACATCTGGCGCGGCATTGGTAGGTACACGTGGCTTGCAAGTGGCTGGAAATGGCAATAACTACGTGCGCTATACCTTTGGCACAACCGCTAACCCGGCTTCGGCCACCTACGACGCGCGCTTCTATTTCAACCCGAATGGCAATACTGGCACAGGCCAGGACATCTTTACAGCCAGAACATCGGGGGGAACGACCATCTTCCGCGTGCGCTATCGCATCAATGGCACAACACCGCAAGTCCAAATTCAGGGTAGCGCAAGCAACAGCAGTTGGTACAACATCGTCAATGGCAGCAACCGGATCGAAGTCGTGCTGCAATCTGATGGCACAATCCAACTA
>LJCR01003453.1 GCA_001399705.1 Kouleothrix aurantiaca | reverse complement strand
CTCGTTGATTGGGCCGTCGATGCTGTAGTATTTGCCCTGGAAGGTTGGCTTGTCTTCCGTCCACATGCGGTACACGATCTCGCAGGCTTCGCGGAACATGCCCATGCGCACTGGCACGTCGGGGAAGCCATAGCCATAGGCGCGCCATTCGTGCTCGTACCAGCCGGCACCAAGCCCGCAGATCAGGCGGCCATGGCTCAGCACGTCGGTGGTCGAGGCGATTTTGGCCAGCAGCGCCGGGTTGCGGTAGCCGTTGCACGTCACCATCTGGCCCACTTTCACGCGCTTGGTATCGCGCGCCAGGCCGGCCGTGATCGTCCAGCACTCAAACGTCGTTTCCATGGTGGGCGTTGGCACAGTGTGAAAGTGGTCGTAGACCCAGATCGAGTCGATCCCCGGCAGCGAATCGGCGACCTGGGCTACCTTTGTCATCGCTTCATATTGTTCAACCGGGTCGGCAATCCCGATCAGATCCATCTTCCAGCCCTGCGGAACAAACACGCCAAATTTGACGGCCATGGCATCCTCCTGTGCAAAACGAGCGGTTTATGATAGCACGCTTTCAGCCAGGGCTGTGCTGTGGAGGCGGGCAGAAT
>LJCR01003451.1 GCA_001399705.1 Kouleothrix aurantiaca | reverse complement strand
GGGTCAATCGGCAGCTGCGCCTCGTCGGCCAGAATCACCGCGCCGCAGGCATCACAATGCCAGGCCGGGAAGGGCACGCCATAAAAGCGCTGGCGCGAGATGCACCAGTCCCAGTTCAGGTTGGCGACCCAATGCTCGTAGCGTGTTTGCATATGCGCGGGGTGCCACGTTATTGCGCGCCCGGCCGCAAGGAGCGCGTCCTTGGCGTCGAGCACGCGCACATACCACTGGCTGGTTTCGAGAATTTCCAGTGGCGTTTTGCAGCGCTCGTGGATTCGTACCGACTGGCGGCTTGCCGTTTCGCCAGCAAGCAGCCCGGCCACGCGCAGATCGGCCAGAATGCGGCGGCGCGTTTCGGCCAGCGTCAGGCCGGCGTAGGTACCACCCGCCTCGCTCATACGCCCGGCCCGCGTCAGCAGCGCGATCAGAGGGAGTTTGTGCGTTTGCCACCACTGCACGTCGGTGGCGTCGCCAAAGGTGCAGCACATCACCGCGCCGCTGCCCTTCTGCGGGTCGACGGCTGTGTCGGCCAGGATGCGCACGCGCCGCCCGGACAGCGGCACAATCGCTTCCCTGCCGATCAGCGCGGCATAGCG
>LJCR01003450.1 GCA_001399705.1 Kouleothrix aurantiaca | reverse complement strand
CAAGCTGTGGAACGCGGCCCGCCTGATCGAGCAGCATCTGGCCGACTACACGCCGCCCGCCAGCGCGGCCGAGCGCGACGCCGCGCTTGCCAACCTGCGCGGCACCGACCGGGCGCTGATCGCGTGGCTGCAAGAATTAGTCGCCCGCGCCACGGCCAGCTTCGAGCGCTACGACTATCCCGCCGCGCTGGACGCGACCGAGCGCTTTTTCTGGAATACGTTCTGCGACAACTACCTGGAATGGGTGAAGGGCCGGCTCTACGACGGCAGCGGCGCCGGGCGGCAAAGCGCGCAGCTGGCGCTTGCGCACACGCTGGAAACGCTTCTCAAGCTGCTTGCGCCGATCATGCCGCACATCACTGAGGAAATCTACCAGCAGCTCTTCGCCCCGGCCAGCGGCGCGCGCTCGATCCACACCAGCGCGTGGCCCGCCACCAGCGCGGCCCTGCGCGACCCAGAAGCCGAGCGCGTGGGCGCGGCGCTGCTGGCGATCACGGCGGCGGCGCGGCGCTTCAAAAGCGCGCAGCAGCTTGGGCTGGGCGCACCGCTGGCCCCCCTGAGCATTGCCGCTGGCGAGCTTGCCGCGCCACCCGCCGCC
>LJCR01000345.1 GCA_001399705.1 Kouleothrix aurantiaca | reverse complement strand
GCGCTTCATCGGCCATCCCGGGCGCCTGCGCGAAGTCGCCTTCCTGCCCGACGGCAAGCGCGTGCTCACCGCCGCTGAGGACGGCAGCGTGCGCCTCTGGGATATTAGCTGCGCCGCGCCTTCGGCCACCGATTGCAATACGCCCACGCGCGTTTTCACCGACACAGCCGGTTTTGCTGCCAAGAACTTCGAGGTGAAGGGTATTGCAGTGCGCCCTGGCCACAACCAGTTTATTACGGCCAACTCCGACTTCACCCTCAAGCTGTGGGATATCGACTGCGCGACGCCCAGCCCGCAGGAGTGCAATTCACCCGCGAAGGTGCTGACGGGTAACGGCAAAGGCCATACTCAAGAAGCCAACCTTGTGACATTCAGCGCCGATGGCAAGTACGCGTTCTCAACCTCAGAAGACACCAACGTCATTCAGTGGGACGTCGATACCGGCGAGGTGGTGAAGAAGCTCCCCGACCCAAATGGCAAAGAGTTGCGTGGCGTGGCACTGGTTCCGGGCACCAACTACCTGCTCAGCGGCGGCGCAGCTGGCGAAATCATCGAATGGGACCTGACTACGGGCCAGGTGGTCGACCGGCTGCGCGGGCATAAGGGCACGGTGTATTATGTCAGCGTGAACAGCGACGGCACGCGCGCAATTTCGGGTGGTGGCGACAACAAAGTGATCGTGTGGGATCTCGAAACGCATGTGCCACTGACGATCCTGAGCGGCCACGGCGGCTACATCCGCCAGGCAGTGTTCAGCAAAGACAGCAAGCACGCGCTTTCGGGCTCAGCCGACAAGACAATCCGCCTGTGGGACCTGACCAATGGTGCCGAAGCTGCGCGCCTGCCCAGCCGCGACGAAGTCAAAGATATTGCTGTGAGCGCGGATGGCAAACAGATCGTCAGTGGCGTACAAAACGGCTCAATAAACGTTTGGAATATCGCAAACGACCAGCCAACCGGAAATGTACAGAGCTTTCTCTGGCATGAACGCGATGTCAGCGCGGTAGCCTTCAGTACGGATGGAAAGTTTGTGTTCAGCGGCGGTGGTAAGGCCGATGGCGCGCTGATCATGACCAACCTTGCGACTGGCAATATCGAGAAAAAATTCGACTTTAAGGTGTTTGGCTTCAACACCATCGTCGCCACGCCCGACGGCAAACGCCTTATCAGCGGCCAGATCATCCCCGGTGGCGATGATTATAGCGACAAGCGCGTGACTGACCTGAGCCTGAAAAACATCAGCATGATCGCGTGGGATATTGCCAGCGGCAAAAAGCTCTATGAAGTCACTGATATTATGGTCGACAAGGCTCGCCATGATTCGGTGAACTCGATCGCCATTTCGCCTGACGGCACACGTATCTATGCTTCCACCGGGGCGGGCTCGAAAATCCTGATCTACGACACCGACGCCGGTACCAAGCTGGGCGAGCTTGACCTTAAGAAAGACGGCAAGGCCACGCAGCTTGCCATTACACCTGATGGCAAATTCCTGGTAGCCGGCACTACTGGGACAGTATTTATTGTGTGGGATCTGAGCAAGGGTGAGTTTGGCGAGCGCATCTACACATCGCTGCCGCAGTCGGCGCAGGTCACGTCGGTGGCAATTACCGCCAATGGCCGTTTTGTGGCCGCCGCTGTCGAGGGCGATATCCAGCTCTGGGACCTGCAACTGCAGCAGAAAGTGCGCACGTTTGTGGGCCACTCGCGCGGCATCAATAAAATGCGGTTCACCAATGACGATACACGCCTGGTTTCAGGCTCGGCCGATGGGACCACCCGCGTCTGGCGCATCGAGGAGCTTGCCGACATTATTGCCTGGGCGAAGGAAAACCGCCAGTTCCCCGAGCTGAACTGCGAGCAGCAGAAGCTCTACAACCTGCCAGGCACAGGCTGCAAATAAACAGCCCGCGCCAGACAATAATGCGTGCGTCTTTTCGCAACGACGCAGCCAATCGAAGGGTCGGTGAGCAGTGCTCACCGACCCTTCGATTGGCTTATTTCAGCTCCGGCATCTCCACCGGGTCTTCGCGCGGCTCGCACACGCCGCAGAACACTGCGCGCGCCGTAACGACCGCCTTCTGGTTGCCTTTTGCGTCGCGGTACAGCGCGACAATATGCGGCATTTCCTGCACGTGCTCGCGGCAAACTGCCCGCCCGCAGAAGATGCACGCGCCATGCGCCGGGCGCTCGCAGTGCCAGCAGTTCATCGGAACCTCCTTTTCGGCGCGCTCGCGCGCCTTCGTCGCCCGTAACGGTGCCAGTCATTATACAGGAAGCCTTGCGCGGTTGGCTGTGCTATAGTAGGGCATAGCTACTATTGACTTCAGCAACACGCCTGCCGCACCCTGCCAGGAAAAACACATTGCTTATGCACCACAGCCAGCACTCACTCCGGCCGCACTACAATGCGCTCTGGGAAGAACACTGGCCGAATATTCGGCGCGGCACAGTCGCCACCGACCCGCTGCTGGCGCGCAAGGCCAGCGACGGGCGGCGCGGCCTGACGGTGATCGCCCGGCCCGATCCTGCCGTCGCCGCCAAGATTGGGGAAATGCTGCACACACTCGCCGCGCTGGAGCCGCAGCAGTATTACTACCCGCAGTCCGATTTTCACCTGACGGTGCTGTCGCTGTTCACCGCCACCGAAGATTTCGCGCCGCATCTCGCGCACATGGGCGAATACCGCGACGCAGCGGCGACGGTGATTGCCGCCACGCCGGCCTTCACCCTCGACACGGTTGGCATTACGCTCGCGGCGGGCGCGGTGCTGGCACAGGGCTTCCCGCACGGCCCCGCGCTCGACACCCTGCGCGAAGGGCTACGCGCCGAGCTGCGCAGCCGCGGGCTGGGCCACGGGCTCGACCAGCGCTACCGCCTGGTGGCGGCACATTCCACGCTTGTGCGCTTTGCCGCGCCACTCAACGCGCCCGAGCGTTTCGCGCAGGCGCTGGCCGAGTTTCGCAACGCGCCATTTGGCCGCACCGAGGTTTCCGCGCTTGAGCTTGTATTCAACGACTGGTATATGTCGCGCGACACGCTGCGGACGATTGAGACCTTCCAGTTATTACCAATGGCAAAATAGTTAAGCCACAGAGCGCACGGAGAGCACTGAGAAAAGCGCTATTAGTTACTTTCTCTTTCCTTCGTGCCTTCGTGGCAAATAATAACGGTTGTTCGCTCACCGGGAGCTAACAATAACTGGATCTATCACGTACAAAGGAGTTCTGCCATGCGATCCAAGCGAGTGTTCTCTTCCCTTGGTGGCCTGCTGGCCGGCATGCTCTTGCTGGCGGCCTGTGGCTCGTCGGGGGCCGCGACCACCACGCAACCGACGGCGGCCGGCGCGGCTGCTGGCGGCGCAAGCGGCGGCGCAAGCGGCGGCAAGCCCTACGTCGCGATCATCTCGAAAGGCTTTCAGCACCAGTTCTGGCAGGCAGTCAAGGCTGGCGCCGAGAAAGCTGCCACCGAGCTGAACGCCACGATCACCTACGAAGGCCCCGAGTCGGAGTCCCAGGTAGACAAGCAGATGGAAATGCTTCAGGCCGCGCTCGACAAGAAACCGCAGGCGATCTGCTTCGCAGCGCTCGACAGCAAGGCCGCCGTTCCGCTGCTCCAGAAGGCTAAAGATGCCAACATTCCGGTGATCGGCTTCGACTCGGGCGTCGATAGCGACATCCCGGTCACCACCGCCGCCACCGACAACATCGCCGCCGCCGGCGCCGCCGCCGACAAGATGGCTGAGATGATTGGCGACACGGGCGAAGTTGCGGTGATTGTGCACGACCAGACCAGCCGCACCGGCATCGACCGCCGCGACGGCTTCCTGAACCGCATGAAGGAAAAGCACCCAAACATCAAGGTTGTCGATGTCCAGTACGGCGGCGGCGATCAGCTGAAGTCGACCGACCTGGCCAAGACGATCATCCAGGCGCACCCGAACCTGAAGGGCTTCTTCGGCGCCAACGAAGGCTCGGCCATTGGCGTGCTGAACGGCGTCAAGGAAAGCGGTATGGAAGGCAAGATCGTTGTGATCGGCTACGACTCGGGCAAGCAGCAGATCGACGCGATCAAGGGCGGCACCGAGGCGGGCGCGATTACGCAGGATCCGATTGGCATTGGCTACAAGTGTGTCGACTCGGCGCTCAAGGCGATCAAGGGCGAGACGCTGCCCAAGACGATTGACACCGGCTACCACTTCTACGACAAGTCCAACATCGATGCTGCCGATATCAAGGCGCTGCTGTACAACTAGTGCGCTTTCAGCGCAGGGGTTAGGGG
>LJCR01003449.1 GCA_001399705.1 Kouleothrix aurantiaca | reverse complement strand
ATCGAGACCATCCGCGCCCGCCACGACGCGCTGGTGATCACACTCACGCGCGGCGATGCCACCCAGACCCTCCCCGCGCTCGACACCGCGCTCGCCCCCGGCGACGCAATCACGCTGCTCGCGCCGATCGACGCGCTGGCCCGCGTGCGCGCCCTGCTGCGGTAGGCCGGGTTAGAAGGTTGCATGTTGTCAGGTTGCAGGTTTGAACGTTAGACCGTTGCAGGGTCGGCGGTTCTCGGTTCTCGGTTCTGCGCTCTGCGCTCTGCGCTCTGCGCTCTGCGCTCTGCGCTCTGCGCTCTGCGCTCACCTTGTCACCTTGTCATCTTGTCAAACCGCGCGACTTCGCATAGCATGGCGCTCTGATTTCCGCAGCCAGACAGTGAGCATATGCGCGACCGAAAGCGAGCCGGCCAAATGATGTATGTGGGCGCGATGGGCCTGACGATCGTCGCATCGCTGTTCTACCACCTGTCGCAGAAAGCCATCCCCGCGCAGCTTCACCCGCTGCTCGGCATGGCCGTCACCTACGCAATCGCCCGCGTACTCTGCCTGGTGCTGCTGCCCTTCTTCCCGCTTGGCACCAGCCTGCGGGCCGCGC
>LJCR01003447.1 GCA_001399705.1 Kouleothrix aurantiaca | reverse complement strand
GGTCGGACTACCGGACGCCGCTGGCGGGGCTGTACCTGTGCGGCTCGGGCGCGTTCCCGGGCGGCGGCGTGACGGGTATTCCCGGCCACAACGCGGCGCAGGTGGTGATTGGGGAACTGGGCGGGTAAGTTGTGTGGGCGGACACGCAGGTCCGCCCGGACGCGTTGAGTTGCTGCGAGTTTCGTGGCGGGCGGACACATAGGTCCGCCCGGACGCGTTGATATTCGATGATTATCTTTGAATTTCATTGGCCGGAACGGACTTGCGTGTCCACCTCATGCGCAAAAACTCTACCGCGCACTCGTTAAGATCATGTGAAAAGCAAGGAGCTTTTTCCTCCGCGCAGCGCTGAATTCCACAAGATTCGCTCACCGCAGTTTCACCGCAGTCGGGCCGCACTGATACCGCAGTGCGGCTTTGCTATGCTGTGCACAGAAATACGGCACGCGCCGTTGGCTTATCGGTATAGCGAACAAGGAGACCGCGATGATGACAATGAATGCCAGCATACACCTGTCGCAGCACAGCGCCGAAGGGCGCGCCCGCACTGCCGGCGAGCGCCTGGCCGGGGCCGTCGCCGACCCACGCGCGCTGAGCC
>LJCR01003448.1 GCA_001399705.1 Kouleothrix aurantiaca | reverse complement strand
GGATGACCGTGCGCAGCCAGCTGCGGAAGGCGGTGTCGTCGGCGGCCGAGAACGCACCCGAGGGCTTGATCAGGTTGGCGGCGAAGACGAAGCCCGGGCCGACGCGACCGATGATCAGCGAGGTCTGGCACGAGCCACTGTCGGGGCAGGTGTTGCTGGTGCTCTTGGTGGTGTTCACCCAGGCCATAATGTAGTCGCGCGATTTCTGGGCGTACTTCACGTCGCCGGTCACGCTATAGGCCAGCGCCAGGCCGTAGGCCGTCGCGGTGTCGTCCACAAACGGGCCAGTTGTGCCGGGGATGTTCAGCGGGTTCTGCGGCGACGGGCTGCTGCTCAGCTTGCCGTTCGCGAAGCTCACCGCGTCGCTGTAGGCCGACTTGTACGGCTCGACGCCCTTGCTCGCCAGCGTTTTGCGCTGTGCCAGCTCAAGCGCGCTGCCCAGGTAGCCGCCGGTGGCAGGCTGCACCAGAACGACGTTGCCGCTCGGGGCCGGGACATTGGTCGGAACGGCCGTCGGGTTGGCCGGGCTGGTCGGAACGGCCGTCGGGTTGGCCGGGCTGGTCGGGTTCGACGGGCTGGTGGGCGCGGTGGTGGGCGC
>LJCR01003446.1 GCA_001399705.1 Kouleothrix aurantiaca | reverse complement strand
TGCGAGAGTGGCGCGCTGCTGTTCGGCGTCAAATGTCACGCCATCCCATTTGCAATCCTTGGCGATCGGGCGGTCGAGCGCAAAGGTCTCAAGGCGCCAATCCCACAAAATCGAACCGTGTTGTTCCAGAGTCGCCAGATCGCGGATTATTAACGGGCTCATCTCGCGCCACAGGAGGAGTCGCAGTGGCGGCGACGTGCGTTGTGGAGGCTGCTCCCACAAAATCGTATCGTGAGGGACGGTTAGCTCACGGTTCTGATAGCGGATGACGTGATCGACACCCTCTCTGCCGACGAGATCCACTTGCGCGCCATCGGGTATCACCGTAAGTGCTTCCGATGCGAGGGTTCCGGCATTAAACGCGGCGATCTCCTCGCTGGTGTAGGTCTCACCCTCCACGAAGCGTACCAGCGATCCTAATCGTATCGGCTGCTGGCCTGGTGGGATGGGCGCTACCAGATAGCCGACTTGGCGTGCCGATTCGCGTGCCATCACCTCCGTCGCAAATCCTCGACGTGCGCTTGGCTGTTCATAAGAATCTCTGAGGGGCGGCGGCCAATACATCCATCCCCAGCCGCTCCCCTCCTCGTAGTACACCC
>LJCR01003445.1 GCA_001399705.1 Kouleothrix aurantiaca | reverse complement strand
CTACCGCTTTGTGTTCAACATACTGAATTTTTCACGGGGGGAGGTGAGAGCAACGACAACCGAGCTTGCAGGCCCACTGGCCTGGCAAGTTCGCGCGTCCCGCAGGCTATGAAAGTCGAGCGCCGCGAGGGAGAAACTGTCGAGCAGCTGCTACGCCGCTTTAACAAAGGCGTCGTGGCCGAGCGCATCACCAAAACCTACCGCGAGAAAATGCATTTCGTCTCGAAGAGCGAGCAGCGCAAAGAAAAGCGCCGCCGCGCCGAGCGCAACCGCCGCAAAAAGGCGATGCAGTCGCATTAGGCCCGAACCGAGATGCCCATACGGGCGAGGTGTTGTTACATCTCGCCCGTATGGGCATCTCTGCGTGTTCGGGCGGCTATGCTATAATGAACGAACGTTTATGCACCACTATACGAAAACGAGTGTAGGGGATCGTTTATATGTTTGAGAAGATTGCGAGCCTGGACGCTCGTTACAACCAGCTTTCCGAGCAGATGGCGCAGCCCGACGTGGCTACCGACCACCTGCGGCTGCAGCAGATCGCCCGCGAGCAGCGCGAGCTGGAAGATGTCGTCATGGCGTATCGCTCGTATAATGAT
>LJCR01003444.1 GCA_001399705.1 Kouleothrix aurantiaca | reverse complement strand
GCGCTGCGCGCGGCCAGCGCTTCGTCGGGGCTGGCGAGCGCAAGCCAGAGCGGCAGGTGCATGGTCAGGCGGATGCCGTGCGCCCGCGCCAGCGCGCCGGTTTCGGCCAGCATGTCGGCGCAGGCGTCGATCTGCTGTTGCATCGCCGGGAATCGCGCATCGTCGGCGTAGGGCGCAAGATCATCGGCCAAACGATACAGCCTGATATTCTGCGCGGCCAGGTACAGCAGCACCTCGCGCACCAGCAGGAGGCTGACGCTCAGGTGTGGCGCGTGCTCGGCGCGCCGGCCGTCGCGCGCCCGCAACCCGCCATTTCCCAGAATTTTAACGGCCACCCCGAGTGCAATCATGGCTTTACACGATTTCGGATAATCACTGGAAGTATACCATAGCCGCTGCTGCGCCGCAAGGCGCGCCGGCGTGTTGCGCAGGGTCGCCATCGGCGTATAATAGCGGGAGGATCGACAAAGGAGTTTGTATGGCGACGATTGTTCCGCCGGTGCGGGTGCGCTTTGCGCCCAGCCCGACCGGCTTTCTTCACATTGGCGGTGTGCGCACGGCGCTGTTCAACTGGCTGTTTGCGCGCCACTATGGCGGGC
>LJCR01003440.1 GCA_001399705.1 Kouleothrix aurantiaca | reverse complement strand
GCCGCGCCGCGCGCGCCGGTAGGCCGCCAGCAGCGGCTCAAACTCGCAGATATGCTCGAACAGGTGGCGAAAGGTGTGTGGCATAGGCTTTACAAAAAATTTTGTCGCGCTGCGCGCGATGGGTGGCGCTGGGGCTAGCCGCCACACCCACTTCGCGGGTACCCGCCCCGCAGGATTCAGGAGCGCAGCACTCAGCATTCAGCATTCAGCATTCAGAAGCCATATTAGCCGCGCGCGCGGGGAGAAACCACCCGAAATCCCAGGATGTAGAACCAGTAGACGGGCCGTCCCTGATACGCGCGCCGCAGCTCAAACGTTCTACACCATCCCGAAAATCACTGTACGACAAAACTATGTTCTGGTTCTGTGTAAAGTCTTTTTCCGGAGCAACTTGCGCTGATTTCTTATCATCGGTTGCCGTCCATTCCATTACATTCCCAACTAATTCATGCGAGCCACACTCGGCACGCCCGAGCGGGAAGCAGCCGATCGGCGCGGGCGCGCCAATACCAGTTGCGCCGTAGTTGGCGTGCTCGGCGGTGGGCGGCGCATCGCCCCAGGGGTAGCGGCGCTGGTCGCTGCCGCGCGCCGCGCGCTCCC
>LJCR01003443.1 GCA_001399705.1 Kouleothrix aurantiaca | reverse complement strand
GCCTGATGCGCTAACCGCCACCTGTGCCGCTGCCGAAAGCACCAACAGCAACCCTGGAAGTGGCGGAAGCGGCACAGGTGGCGGTTAGCGCATCAGGCGGGGTGCGGCAGGAGCGACCCTCCTCGGCACACCGTCTGGTTTTTACCGGCCCATAAACATGAAGCCACCCCAGCCAAACGGCAAGCCAGCTTCGCCCCCACCCACACTGTGCATGAGCGTGCGCTGGGCATGCGCCAAAGCCCTGGCAGGGTCGGGGTGCTGCTGCATGGCTGTGTAGAAAGCCGAAACAACGCCCAGCGCCGCTTCGTTGGAAACCGGCCACACGCTGGCGAGCACGCCCGACGCGCCTGCCGCCAGCAGCGCGTGCGCCAGGCTGAAGTGTTCTTCGCCGGGAAGCGTATCGGTGGATGCGCCATCGCAGGTGGAAAGCACCACCAGCGCGTTGTCGAGGGGAAGCGCGGCAAGCTCAGGCAGCAGGAGTTCCGCATCCCATAGCTGGATGTGGGCAGCCAGCCCGCGCTTCGGCAAAAGCTGGGCATGGGTAGCAAAGTGCAGTGCCCGGTAGCGCCGCAGCTCGCCGGCTGGAATGCCCAGCAGCGC
>LJCR01003439.1 GCA_001399705.1 Kouleothrix aurantiaca | reverse complement strand
CTGTTCACGCATAGCGCCGACGGCGCCGAGCGCGAGATCGGCGGCGAGATTCAGCGCGGCAGCACCTACGCCAGCTTGGGCCGCCCGCTGGCCGCGCCCGACGGCAGCGCCATCGCCGTTGAGGGCCTGCGCGTGCAGGGCGGCGCGGATCTTCTGCTGCTCGGGCCGGATGGCAAGGCGCTGCAGATCCCCGGCGCGCAGCCCACGCCAACCCCGCAGTCGGGTAGCCAGGCCACGCCCACGCCCACAGCAAACGTCATCGCGCCCGTCACCGGCGCGTTCTGGAGCCGGCCACTGGCCTGGGGCAGCGACGGCACGCTGTTCTACCTGACCAGCGCGTGCGAAAGCACCGCCGCGCAGAGCTACACGCTCCACGCCCTTTCCGCCAAAACTGGCGACGACCGCACGCTGGCGGCGGGCACCACGCTCGGCGGCTTCGGCGCGGCACAAACGGTTGGCACTGGTCTGGCCTATGTGACGCAGCAAAACGCCGCCGCCGGCCCGCGCGGCCCGCTTGCGCCCGGCAGTGGCCCAAGCGCGCTGTGGTTCTGGGATATTGGCGGCAACGGCCAGCGCGCCAAGCTGGCCGACGCGCCCGCC
>LJCR01003441.1 GCA_001399705.1 Kouleothrix aurantiaca | reverse complement strand
CTGCAAAATAATCACCACCAGCAGGAACAAGCCGCGAATCACCGACTGCCAGTAGGCGCTCAGGCTCACCAAGCCGCGGCCATTCTCGAAGTTGAGGATGTTGAAAATTAAGCCGAGCAGCAGCACACCCACCAGCGTCGCGCCAACCGAACCCATGCCGCCGGTCAGCAGCGTGCCGCCCACCACCACCGCCGCAATTGCCGAAAGCTCCCAGCCAATGCGCTCGGTCGGCAGGCCCGTGAAGGTCAGCGCCGCCAGGATCACCCCGGCCAGCGCAGCCAGCGCGCCATTGATCGCATAGACCGAAATCTTGATCCGCGCCACCGGCAGGCCCATCAGGCGCGTCGCTTCTTCGTTGCCGCCGACCGCCAGGACATGCCGGCCAAAGCGCGTGTAGTTGAGCGCTACCGAGCCAATCGCATAGGCGAACAGCATGACGAGCAGTGGGATTGTGACGCTGAACGCGCCATCGGGCAGCGGAATGCTGAACACACTGCCCAGGCTGATGCTGGCAAAGCCCGCCGCCGAATCGACACTCACCGAGGCGTTGTTCGCCAGGATGAGCGCCATGCCACGGGCGGCGAGCAGGGTTGCCAGCGT
>LJCR01000344.1 GCA_001399705.1 Kouleothrix aurantiaca | reverse complement strand
ACCCTGATCTGCGGCGGCCTGGGCGGGGTGATGGCGGCGGCCTGCCGTGGGGCGCGCGCCGCCGGCGGCCTGACGATTGGCCTGCTGCCCGGCAGCGACACCAGCGCGGCCAACCCCGACGTCGTTGTGCCGATCGCCACGGGCCTGGGCGAAGCGCGCAACCTGCTGATCGTCAGCAGCGCCGATGTGGTGATCGCAATTGGCGGCGAGTATGGCACGCTTTCCGAGATCGCCCTGGCGCGCAAGATCGGCCGCGCCGTGATCGGGCTGCGTACATGGAACCTGGGGCGCGATATCGCTGGCGAGCCGCACCTGCTGGCCGTTCATTCACCCGAAGCGGCCGTCGCTGCCGCGCTGACGCACTGTAAACGCCGTTAGGCGCGCGCCTCGTGCTCGCCGTGGCAGGCGTGGAGTGCCACCCGCGCAGACATTAACCCAATGGTAATGCCTGTATCAGATACCTCTCAGCAGCACATCAGCCGCAACACGTATAATCGCTGCTACAGAGCCGTTGATCCTACCGAGGCTTTACACAAGGTACCTAACAGGAGTTGACAATGCGGAAACGTGCCTTTGCCATCCTCATGATTCTTGCGCTTTTTGGCTCCTATGCGGCGATGCCGCAGGCGGGTTCAGCGGCGCCGCGCCGGCCAGAAGATGTGCCCGATACCATCGCGCCGTTCTTGTCTCAGTATTTTAACGAGACACAGCACGCGGCGATGAATTCGTTTGCGGCTTTCTGGCAGCGCACCCCCAATGCACTGTTTGTGCTGGGCTACCCGATCTCGCAGCCCTTTATCGAAGAAAGTTTCACGAACCCGGGCGAGTATTACCGCGTCCAATACTTCGAGCGCGCCGTGCTGGAAGAGCACCCGGAAAATGCTGGCTCGCAGTACTACATTCTGGGCCGCCTGATGGGCAACCAGATCATTCGCGGGCGCGAAAACGAAGGCCCGTTTCTGCCAGTGGGCGACCCGGGCGATGGCACGTTTGACGGCGCGACCAGCCACACCCTGCGCGATGGCCCCGCGCCCTTCCGCAACTTCTGGCTGAATAACGGCGGCCTCGAGGTCTTTGGGCGGCCGAAGTCCGAGCAGTTTCAGGAAGTGAACCAGGCCGACGGCAAGACGTACTGGGTGCAGTATTTCGAGCGCCAGCGTATGGAATGGCACCCCGACGAGCCAAACCCGCAGTACCAGATCCTGCTTGGCCTGCTGGGCAATGAATACCGCGACGCCAAGCACCGCGGCGAAGGCGCATTTCAGGCGATCAGCCCCGACCAGGTGCCAAACCCGCCAGTTCAGCCCGAAACGCAGGGCTTTGTGTATGGCTTCAACGCCATTCTGTACGGCCAGGGCCAGCCCTGGCAAGATCGCCAGCGCGTGCTGGCATTGTCGAAGAACGCGGGCGTGTACTGGATCCGCCAGCAGGTGCGCTGGATGGACCTGCAGGGCGCGCCGGGCTCGCCGTGCTACCAGGTTTGCTGGGGCGAGCTCGACAGTATCGTCAATGATGCATCGAACACGGGCGTGAAATTGCTGATTAGCGTGGTGGCCGCGCCAAGCTGGGCCACGCCCGATGGCCGCAACGGCATGCCCTCGCGCGACCACTTTGGCGATTTTAACTTCTTCATGGGCAAGATGGCCGAGCGCTACCGCGGCAAGGTGCAGGCCTACGAGATCTGGAACGAAGAAAACCTTGCGCACGAGAATGGCGGGCGCGTGGCGAATGCCAGCTTCTATATGGATATGCTGGTTGGCGCGTCGCAGGCCATTCGCGCCGCCGACAGCAACGCCATCATCGTCTCGGGCGCGCCCTCGTCCACCGAGACGAACCGCTCCGACATCGCGGTCAGCGATATTACCTTCCTGCGGCAGATGTTCGCCGACCCGCGCTTCCGCGCCAGCGTGGACGTGATCGGCGCGCACCCGGGCGGCCAGTCGAACCCGCCCGACACCATGTGGCCCGACAACCCCGGCCCCGGCCCGGGCTGGACGACCAGCCGCGAGTTCTACTTCCGCCGCCTGGAAGACGTGCACCAGGCCATGCTCGACGCCGGCCTGACCGACAAGAAGGTCTGGGTCACGGAGTTCGGCTGGGCCACGCGCAACAACACGCCGGGCTATGGCTTCGGCAACAACACCTCGTTGCAGGAGCAGTCCGACTATATCGTGCGCGCCTTCCAGATGGGCCGCAACGACTATGGCTCGTGGATCGGCGGCATGTTCCTGTGGCAGATCAACTTCGCCGTGCTGTGGAAGTACCAGGGCAACGAGCTGCACGAGCAGGCCTCGTTCGGCGTGCTGAACGGCGACTGGAGCCCGCGCCCGTCGTACTACGCCATCCAGGCCATGCCGAAGTAACAACCCGTGCGGAATCGCGCGTAGTGCGTGGAGCGTAGTGCGTAGACTGATACGCACTACGCTCCACGCGCTTTCTTTTTCTGCCTAACGGAAACGAATTCGCGTAACAGAGCGTCATCATAAGGGGCTGAGCCACGCGTCAGATCCGGCTCAGCCGCGCCATATTTTAGTGCTGGCGTGAATTCGTGTACAATACGGCGATCCTACAAAAGATAGCGAGTCGTTGTATCAAGGAGATTATCTGTGAAAATGCCCTTCGGCCATATGCGTACTGCGGCGGCGGCGGCGCTTGCTGTGCTGCTGCTACCCGTGCTGGCGGCGTGCGGCGGCGGCGGCGCGCCTGAGCCGGCGGCAAACCCCACGGCCGCGCTACCCACTGCTGCGGTGGTTACCACCCAGCCGACAAACGCCCCAACCACTGCCCCCGAGGCGACGGCAGGCACCGAGCCTACCGCTGCCCCAGCCGAGCAGCCCACCACCGGGCAGCCCGCGCCCGAGGCGGGCAAGCCGATCAAGCTGCCGTATATGAACTTCGGCATCGTGAACCACCTGTACTACACCGATCGCGAGCGCGTGCTGACGCTGGATGGCATCGCCGGCTTCGACTGGGTGCGCCAGCAGGTGGTGTGGAAAGACGTTGAAGGCCCCAACCCCGGCGACTATGCCTGGGGCGAGCTTGATAAGATTGTCGACGATGTGGCGGCCAAAAACCTCAAGCTGCTGATCAACATCGTGCAGGCGCCGACCTTCTATAATTCCACCAATGGCCTGCCGCAAGACCCGGTGTCGATGGGCAACCTGGTCGAGGCGATGGTCAAGCGCTACGGCAACAAGGTCGCTGCCTACGAGATCTGGAACGAGCAGAACCTGGCCCATGAAAACGGCGGCACCGTGACGGAAGCCGACGCTGGCCACTACGTCGATATTCTGGTGGAGTGCTACAACCGCATCAAGGCGCTCGACCCAAGCATTATTGTCCTGGCTGGCGCGCCTTCCTCCAGCGGCGTGAACGACCCGGCGATCGCCGTTTCGGATGAGAACTACTACCGCGCGATGTACCGCTACAAAGACGGCATCATCAAATCGCACTTCGACGCGCAGGGCGTGCACCCTGGCGGCTCGGCCAACCCGCCCGACACGATGTGGCCCGACAACCCGAGCAACGCGCAGGGCTGGACGAATGACGCGACTTTCTACTTCCGCCACGTCGAGAACGTGCGCAAGTTCATGGAGCAGGAAGGCGTGGGCGACCACCAGATCTGGGTGACGGAGTTCGGCTGGGCGACCCAGAACAACACGCCGGGCTACGAGTTCGGCAACCAGGTTTCGTTCGAGCAGCAGGGCCAGTATATCGCTGACGCGATCAAGATGGCCTATGAGAAGTATCGCTACGAGGACGACTCGCCCTGGATGGGCAATATGTTCCTGTGGAACATGAACTTTGCCGTGGTCTGGTCGCAGAATAACCCGCCCAACCCGCTGAACGAGCAGGCCTCGTTTGGCATCCTGGAGCCCGACTACAGCCCGCGCCCGTCGTTCCTGGCGCTGCATCCGAACGGCACGTCGCTCTTCGCCGTGAGCGAGACGAGCGCGCCCAACGGCCCGCCCGGCGGTGTGCGCGCGCTCCGTTTCGACCGCACAACAGGCAGCTTCACACTGCTGAACGAGCAGCCCAGCGGCGGCAACTGGCCCTGCCACCTGTGCATCGACGCGAGCGGGCGCTGGCTGATCGCCTCGAACTACGGCAGCGGCAGCGTGGGCGTCTTCCCAATCGCAGAAGATGGCGCGCTCGGCGCGCACACCGACCTGGTGCAGCATCGTGGCAGCGGGCCAAACCCGCAGCGCCAGGAAGGGCCGCACGCCCACTCGGCCACGCCCACGCCCGACGGCCAGCCCATTCTGGTGGCCGATCTGGGCGTC
>LJCR01003442.1 GCA_001399705.1 Kouleothrix aurantiaca | reverse complement strand
CGCTTGAGCAGGAAGTCACAAACCTGCGCGCCGCCATCGAGTGGTGCGCCGAGGCCGAGCCGGCCCGTGGCTTGCGGCTCCTCGCTGGCTTGCGCCAGTTCTGGTTCCTGCGCGGCTACCTGAGCGAAGCGCGCGCCTGGCTGGCCGCGCTGCTGGCCGACGAGCGGGCGCATGCGGCCGAGGCGTACATCCGCGCGCAGGCGCTTGTCACCGCCGGCTTGCTCGCGTTTCACCAGGGCGATCTGGAAGCGGCGCGCAAGCATTCTGAGGCGGCGCTGGCGCTCAGCCGCGCCACTAGCGACACTCGTGCTGAAGTGGATGCGCTGTTCAACCTGGGCGGGGTTGCGTTTTACCAGAACGATTATGCCGCCGCTGGTACACGCTTTATCGATTGCCTGGAACGCTACCGGGCGCTGGGCGCATTGCCCGAGATGGCGCTGGCGCTCAAGAATCTCGGGCTGGTCGCGAAGGATCAGGGCCAGTATGTGCTGGCGATCACCTATTTCAGCGAAAGTCTGACGCTGGCGCAGCAGCTTGGCGACCGGCGCGGCGTTGCGCAGGGGCTGTTCAACCTGGGGGTGGTGGCTTACTGGCAGAGCG
>LJCR01003438.1 GCA_001399705.1 Kouleothrix aurantiaca | reverse complement strand
GGGTGGCGCTGGCCACGCGCCACTGGCACGCACCCTACTACGGGCACGCGGGAAAGCGCGCCTTCGCATCCCAGCCGCGCAAAAGGCTGCCGCGCCGCGCCCGCAAGCGTGTAGCTCAGCGCCAAGCATAATGGACAAAATAGTTAATATACGGTAGACTCGGGCGACTTTGAGCCATTATAGATTGAACGAGACCTGCACACAACCATGGACCCGACACGAACCCCACGCCGTCACCACGCCTTCGCCCGCCTGTTTCAGCGCCTGGCGCTTGGCATCGCCGCCCTGCTGATCAGCGGCTGCGCAATTGAAGGCGGCGTACCAAATATTGCGGCCACGCCCAGCCCGGCGCAGCTCGGCCTGCCGCCAACTGCCGCCGCGCTTACGCCCACGCCCGCGCCCACAAGCTGGACGATTGGCCTGCTCGATCAGCCGCGCACGCTGCTGCCCTACCAGTCGACACCGGGAAACGCGCGCGCCGCCGCCCCGATCCGCGAGATTGTCTTCCCTTCGCCGGTGCCGGTGTAGCTGTAGTTGAACGACAGCACCGGCGTGCTTGAGCGCATCCCATCGCTGGAAAACGGCGATGCAGTGATCAAC
>LJCR01003435.1 GCA_001399705.1 Kouleothrix aurantiaca | reverse complement strand
ATGTGGGGGTTCGGGGGCGGCTTTGCCGCCCCCGAATTTTCTTTTTCTGGTGCTGTGCCACAGCATTACTGTGGCACAGCACCAGAAAACAAACGTGATCAAGCGGAGCTGGTATAAGCACTCAGGCAAGGTGCGATAGCACAAACGGCAGGCACTGCAAGGCGGCCTGCCGTTTTGCTGCCTTACGATTGCGGGCGCGCAAGCGCCCCGGCGCCGCGCTGCTCGGCGTGCATGGGGGTGGTGGTTTGCGCGCACAGCCGCTGGTAGAGCGCAAGCAGGCCAGAGATCGACAGCACCATAATGCCTAGCAGAATGGCAAAGACAGCCAGCTCGGCAGGCGAATCGCCGCGCAGGTTTTGGGTGACGTACGTGTTGTTCAGCCAGCCGCGCAGCGCCCAGAACGGCAGTGTGTCGCGGCTGAGGAAGAAATACGGCGCGGGCAGTGCGGCGATCTGCTCGGGCACATGCGGGATGAGAAACAGGTCGTAGCGCACGAGCAGCATGGTTGCCCACACGGCGGCGAGCGCAGCCGGTGCGGCGGGCGCAATTGCGCGCCAGCGCTTGAGCGCGCCAAACAGCAGCGCCAGCCCGATCACAAACC
>LJCR01003437.1 GCA_001399705.1 Kouleothrix aurantiaca | reverse complement strand
CCATGCTGGCGCTGCGGCCAGTAAAAGCGCGCGCCAGCCGCAGCGCCAGCATGGTGGCTTCGGTGCCCGAAGCGGTGAAGCGCAGGCGCTCGATGCTCGGGAACATGCCCATCACCAGCTCGGCCCAGCGCAATTCCAGATCGTGCTCGGCGCCGTAGTGCGTGCCGCGCGCCATCTGCCCGGCAACGGCGGCCACAATCGCCGGGTGGGCGTGGCCCAGCAGCAGCGCGCCATGCCCGGTCACAAAGTCGATCAGCTCGTTGCCGTCGACATCCCACTTGTGCGCGCCCGCGCTGCGCTCGACGTACAGCGGAAATGGCGCGACAAAGCGCCCATCGTGGGTGACGCCGTTCGGGATGATCGCGCCGGCGCGGGCGTAGCGCTCGGCCGACCCAGGGTGGCGGCGCTGATATTCGGTTTCAATCGTCATGGCTGTTCCTGGCTCAGCTGCATCTCAGATCCGCGCCAGCGCGGCGCGTGCGAAATTTCTGCGGCGGATGCGTTGTATTGATTGAGGAGGAAGCAGGCAGCAAGCATACGGCCCGCGCCTACATTCCATACTCCAGGCGGCGAATCAGCGCCGGGGGCAGGTGAGCCTCGC
>LJCR01003436.1 GCA_001399705.1 Kouleothrix aurantiaca | reverse complement strand
AGAGCTTCACCGTGAACGTTGAGACTGCACGCCAGCTGCTCAGCGCGCTCGACATCCGCGATGTTACGCTGCCCGACGCGCTGGGCACCGCGCCCATTCAGGTCGAGATGGCGCCTTCGGCCAGCACCGAGTACGTCGGGCCGGGCTATGCGCTCACGCTGCACCAGGCCACCAGCCCGAGCGTCACCCTGCCCGATGGCGTCGATATGGCCCAGCTTGGCTATGCCGCCCTGCGCGTGCTCGGCACCGCGCCTGAGCAGGCCGAGCTGCTGAGCCGCCAGATCAACTGGAACAGCACGCTGCTGGTGCCGTTCCCGACCGACACCAACAACCTGCGCCAGGTGACGGTGAACGGCGAGCCGGCGCTGCTGATGACCAACGGCCCGCGCAACAGCCAGGGCGGCGTGATCTACTGGCAGCAGGGCGGCACGATCTACATCCTGCAGGGCAGCAACCTGAGCGGCATGCGCGACCAGGAAATTGCCGATCTGCTGGTACGCACGGCTGAGTCGGTGCAATAGCCGGCTGTTGTCAGTTCTGCCTCACCTGCTTACCACGAAGGCACAAAGGCACCAGGATGCATAGGTAAACCACTGAATAG
>LJCR01003433.1 GCA_001399705.1 Kouleothrix aurantiaca | reverse complement strand
GGGCCCACCACCATGGTTGCGCCGGCCCTCGCCCGCGACCTGATCGCGCTGGCCCACGATCTGCGCGCGCGCCACGGCCTGGCGGTGCTGCATATCACCCACTTCATGCACGAGATCGTCAGCTTCGACCGCGTGGTGGTGATGGACGCCGGGCGCGTGCTGATGCAGGGCACGCCGCGCGAGGTTTTCGCCCGCGCCGACGAGCTGCGCGCCGTTGGGCTTGCGCCGCCGCTGGTGACCGACCTGGGCCGCCGTTTGCGCGCGCGTGGCATCGCCCTGCCCGAGGTGGTGCTGACGCCCGCCGAGCTGGCCGAGGCGCTGATGCCTGGGAATGGGAGTTGGGGGTTAGGAAATGGAAAAGAAGCGTCCGAGGACGACCTTTCGCCTTCTATCTCCCAACCCCCATCCCCCAACTCCCAACCCCTCATCGCTGTGCGCGACCTGCACTTCACCTACATGGCCGGCACGCCACTGGCGCAGGAAGCCCTGCGCGGCGTGAGTTGTGCACTCTACGAGGGCGAGACGCTGGCGATCCTGGGCGGGACGCAGGCCGGCAAAAGCACGCTGATCGAGTTCTTCAACGCGCTGCGCGTGCCGCCGCC
>LJCR01003434.1 GCA_001399705.1 Kouleothrix aurantiaca | reverse complement strand
CTCATGCTGCGCATGATTGCCGCCAGCGTTTGCTGCTCTTCGCGCAGGCGCACGTCGCTGCGCTCGTACAGAACCGCGTGCTCCCAGGCCAGCGCGGCATAGTTCGCAAACGTCATCAGCAGCTCGACGTCGTGGTCGCCAAACGACTCGGGCGCGGTGCGGTGCACCACCAGCACCACACCCTCGGCGTGCGGGCTGCGAATGGGCAGCGCCAGCAAGGCGCGAAAGCCCTCGGCGTAGGAAACCGGCGGGAAGACCACGCCCGCGCCCGCAACCATCTGCACCGGCCGATCTTCGCGCAGCGCCTGGGCGGCGGGCGAGATCGCGTCGCGTGGGCGCAGACGCAGTGCCTCGGCATAGTCCGCGCTGCGGCCTTCGCTTGCCAGCACGCGCAGCTGCCCGCTCGCTTCCATCACCAGCACGGCGGCGGCCTGCACATCAACCAGGCGGCGCACCTCGTGAATGATGGCCTCGGCGACGTGGTGCGGGTCGAGCGTTTCAACCACCACCTTGGATGTGTCGAGCAGGGTGCGCAGCTCGCGCATCTGCGAGCCAACATCGCGCCGCAAGCGCTCCAGCGCGCGCGCCAGCCCAAGCTGGTC
>LJCR01003431.1 GCA_001399705.1 Kouleothrix aurantiaca | reverse complement strand
GCCAAACAGCCACGACAGGCCCATCAGTGGCAGCGTCATCTCGATCAGGTTGACCGTACCCATCTTGCTGAACTCCAGCACATCAGACGCACTCGCCCCGGCTGTCCAGGCGCGCAGCGCCAGCGCCGCGATCGTTGCGGCGGCGGCCAGCACGCTTGCGGGTGGCGGGAGAGTGAGCGCGGCGAGCGCGATCGGAAACAGAAACAGCGCGTGAATGACGACCGGCGGCCCGACATACGTCGCCGGGTCGAAGCTGACGCCCATGCCCGCCGCGATGATCAGCGTCATCGCCAGGGCTCCCAGCGAAGAACCCCGGCGGGTCGGGATGACGCACAGCGCAATGACGAGCAGGATAATCGCGCTTGGTAGCGACTGGAGATGCCAGCTAATCCAGACCCCGCCCAGCAGCATCGGCGGCACGATAAGCAGCAGCCCGCGCAGGCGCGTTTGCTGTACAGGATCGTCTGTCCGCACGTCCAGCCACCACCAGAGAGCGCGGGCCGCGGCGCTCACAAAGCTGCGGGCATCGGTGCGCGCGCTCTTTGCCACGGCCTGCACCGTCCACGCGCGGTTCGTGTTTGTTTCATGAGCCATGTGCATGTG
>LJCR01003432.1 GCA_001399705.1 Kouleothrix aurantiaca | reverse complement strand
GCGTCTTCATGATTGGCTCCTTCGCCCATTCAGCGCTGTGCTGTGCGGGCGTATATTTGCTTTCGATGGCACCAGTGTAGCGAAAGAGTGTGGAGAAGTGATGGAGAACTGCGCCAGCTTCTGTGGGCTCTGGTCGACAGATTGCGCCGCTTGGCGTATAGTGTCGCGGTGGCATTGCATGAGAGGCGAGCATGGCCAACCCTGCTTCGGAACAGATCAACGCGGCGCTGGAGGCCGTCTACCGCGACGAGTCGCGGCGCGTGCTGGCGACGCTGATTCGCCTGCTCGGCGATTTCGATATGGCCGAGGAAGCGCTGCACGACGCCTTTCGCGCCGCGCTGGAGCAGTGGCCGCGCGAGGGCGTGCCGGCCAACCCGCGCGTCTGGCTGGTGTCGGCCGGGCGCTTCAAGGCGATCGATACGCTGCGCCGCCGCGCCCGTTTCGACCGGGCACTGGCCGAGATTGCCGAGCAGATCGAGCAGGATATTCCCGACGCCGGTGACGGCTCGGGCCTAGAAGATGACCGGCTGCGGCTGATCTTCACCTGCTGCCACCCGGCGCTTGCGCCCGAGGCGCGGCTGGCGCTGACGCTGCCCGAAGTGT
>LJCR01003429.1 GCA_001399705.1 Kouleothrix aurantiaca | reverse complement strand
ATGCTTTTGTGCGCCGATTTTGGCGCGAACTGTCAAAATCGGCGCACATTAATCGCAAAGTACCGCTCTGCCGAAGGCTAAAACGCCGACTGCGTAAGTCTTATAAATCAAGAAAGAACCACACACTATGTCTTCCCCCGAGGCCACTGCCGCCCGCCACGACCCGTTCGCCGCACTGCGCTTTCGTGATTTTCGCCTGCTGATCGGCGGCACCTTCCTCACCGTCGTTGGCGAGCAGATGCTGAACGTCGCGCTGGGCTGGGAGCTGTATGAGCGCACCAGTTCGCCGCTGGTGCTGGGGCTGGTCGGCCTGGTGCAGGTGCTCCCCGTCATCGGCCTGTCGCTCGTGGCAGGGCACGCCGCCGACCGCTTCGACCGCAAGCGCATTGCGGTGCTCACAATGATGGCGGTCGCGCTGGGCGCGCTGGGCCTGGCGCTGCTGTCGTACCTCAGCGGGCCGCTTGTGCTGATCTTCGGCTGCCTGCTGGTCATTGGCGTTGCGCGCGCCTTCCAAAGCCCGGCGCTCTCGTCATTGCTGGCGCAGGTCGTGCCATCCGAACACTTCAGCAACGCCGCTACCTGGGAAAGCAGCGCATGGCAGGCA
>LJCR01000343.1 GCA_001399705.1 Kouleothrix aurantiaca | reverse complement strand
GGATCGATCAGCTTGCCATCGACCTCCAGGCCATGCTTGCCAAACGTCGGCACCGCGAAATCGCGGGCTTCGCGTTTGCCATACCAGCGCACGCGGTTCAGCTTCTGGTCGTCGATCTGGGTTTGCAGCGTCATAATGGCGTGCAGCAGCGCCTCGGGGCGCGGGGGGCAGCCGGGGATGTACACGTCAACCGGCACAAACAGGTCGATGCCGCGCAGCACGTTGTAGCCATCGCGGAAAGGCCCGCCCGAGGTTGCGCACGCGCCCATCGAGATCACATAGCGCGGCTCGGGCATCTGGTTGTACAGTCGCACAACCTGCGGGGCCATTTTCTTCGTCACCGTGCCGGCGACAATCATCAGGTCGGCC
This sequence comes from Kouleothrix aurantiaca, assembly GCA_001399705.1. Taxonomy (GTDB): domain Bacteria; phylum Chloroflexota; class Chloroflexia; order Chloroflexales; family Roseiflexaceae; genus Kouleothrix; species Kouleothrix aurantiaca. The sequence continues at coordinate 3,917 of LJCR01000343.1, read as the reverse complement.
TGGCGCGGCGAAGCGCGAAACATCTCGGCGCCAAAGCGCGCCAGATCGTAGCGCGAAAGGCCTGTTGCCATCATCTCGATCGCGCAGCAGGCCAGGCCAAACGCCATCGGCCACACCGACGAGCGCCGGCCCCAGTTGTAGAAGCGATTAATCGTGGATAAAAACACGCCCTGCTTTTCAAGCTCGAGCTGTGCGTCAGTGTCATTCGCCATTGCTTGCACCTTGTAACGGTTAGAACGGTTGCAGGTTCGAAGGTCTAAAGCTTACGCGCATTTCAGGCGCGCAAGCCGATACCATTCCTACCATGCAATCGTGGTTAAACCCACTCCAACGCGCCCTTGCGCCAGGCATATACCAGGCCGCCAATCAGAATAAAAAGAAAGATCGCCATCTCAACCAGGGCGAACAAGCCCAGCTGATTGAAAGCGACCGCCCACGGGTAGAGAAACACCACTTCGATATCGAAAACCACAAAGGCCAGGGCATACAGGTAGTATTGAACCTTGAACTGCACCCAGATGTCGCCAATCGCTTCCAGGCCGCACTCGTAGGTGTCCAGCTTGATCTCGGTGGGGCGCGAAGGCCGCAGGAAATACGCGCCTACCAGAGGGAGAATCGGGAACGAGGCAGCAGCAATGAAGAAGAGGCCGATGAACGCATAGTTCGCAAGCACGGCTGCGCTCCTTTGGTGATGAATAGTGCGCTCCGCACGGAGCGCATTGCCTTTCGTCGGAGGCCAGAACGCTCATTCCAGGCAGCGCAGGCGATTGAGCGTCGGGCACCAAAACGTTTGCCCGCTGGGGCAAACGCTGATTTCAGATCGCGAATTATGGGATCGCGCTGTGCGCAGCCATAATAGTTGCGAAATGGTTAGGACCAAACGACTTTGATAAGTATATCACAGATGAATAGGGCGTGCAAACGTGGAGGGGAAGCCAAGCGCATTGCAATCGCGCACAGCTAGCGGATGATGCGCATCTCGACTCGGCCGACGCGAATGATATCGCCTTCTTCAACGCTTGCAGCATCGCGCACCTCGATTTCGTTCACGAAGGTGCCATTGGTGCTGTTCAGATCCTCCAGCACCCAGGTGTTGCCCTGAAGCTCGAGCCGGGCATGTTGTGAAGAAAGAAAGGAATCATTCAGGGCGATCTCGCAGTTTTCCATGCTGCGCCCGATGATATTGCTGGGGCCAAGCGGGAAATGCTTGCCGGCTGGCACGCCAGTTGTGCCGGCGCGCAACACCATAAGCTGGCCATAGGGGCTGGCACTGGCGGCGCTGGCTGGCTGGCCACCCGTGCGCAGATCGCGCATCACAAAGCGCAAAACCTGCCACAAGAAGAAATACAGCAGCAGCACCACTGCCACGCGCAGCAGCAGAACCAGAATGTCGATCGAGAAGTTGGTAGCGTCAAACATAAGTTATTGAAGCCCACACATGCTGCTAGCTTTCTTTAAACGTCAGCTCCAGGCCGCCCAGCGAAATCGTGTCGCCATCGCGCAGGGCTTTTTCTTCAATCTGCTCGCCATTCACAAAGGTGCCATTGGTCGAGCCCATGTCGTTGATCCAGAAGCGCCGCGCCCGGTAGCGCAGCTGCGCGTGGTGGCGCGACACTCGCGTATCTTCCAGAATGATGTCGTTGTTCAGCCCGCGCCCAACCGTGAGTTGTGTGCTCTCAAGTGGGATAACATGGCGACCCGCTGGTGTATTGAGAAGCAGGCGCGTGCGCGATTGCCCGGGTTGTGCCTGGGCCGGCTGAAAAACCTGGGTATGATCGGCGGCGGGCGTTGCAGGCGCGCTGCTGGTTTCGGCCACCACCTGAATAGTATGGCGGCCCACGCCAGCGTCGGCGCTCAGCTCCACGCGCGGATGCTCAAGCATGGCGAAGCCACGCTCCTGCGCCAGATCGGCCAGGTAGGTCGCCATCTCGCGCTCCATCTCGGCGCGAATGGGCTGAAACGCGGTGAAATCCTGTGGGTTCAAAAATGCGCGGTAGAAGTTGGGCACAATCACCCGGCGAACACTGATCGTTTGCTGGGTTTCCATCGCGCGCTCGAGGCGCTTCGCGATCTCCGCTGGTTGAATCGGGCTGCGAAACAAGCGCGCAACCGAACCTTCAACCATATTTTCCATGAAGGATTCGAAACGGGCCAGCGCGGACATCGCCACTCCTGTTTTCGCTGATTGTTCTATCGCAATGACACCGATATTGTACCATGAACGCTCGCCACGCAAAGCAGGTTCACAACCTACTGCGCGGCTTCTGGCTGGCGACCATGTGCGCGCCCATAGTCGCAGTGTTCGCGCAGGCTGCATTTTCCGCAGCGTGGACGTTCCCAAACGCAGATGCGCTGGCCGTGATGCAGCATATTCAGGTGAAAGTTCCACAATACATCGGCATCGTCCGGCAGCTGCGCAGCCAATAAATTGTGCGCCTGCTCGGCATTCACTTTCGGGCCAATCAAGCCAATCCGCCCGCTTACGCGATGCACGTGGGTGTCGACGGGCAGCACCGGCTTGTGGAAGCAGAACAGCAGCACCAGCGAGGCCGTTTTCGGCCCGACCCCTGGCAGGCTTTCCAGCCAGGCCATGCCTTCCTCAACCGGGAGATCGGCCAGGAAGTCGATCGACGGCGCGCCGCGCTCGGCAATAATTTGCTTGAGCACCGCCTTGATGCGCGGTGCCTTGGCCTCGGCAAAGTTCGCGGGCGCGATCGCCTGTGCAATCTCGGCAGGCTCGGCAGCGGCAATTGCCTCCCAGCTACCGAAGCGCGCCCACAGCTGATCAAACGCCTTGGCCTCGTTCGCCTCGGTGGTGCGGTGCGAAAGCATGGTCGAGATCAGCTCGTGGAGCGGCTCGCGGCGCGGCGTCCATGCCCGAATGCCATAGGTTTCGCCCAGCAGCCGGTAGATCAGCATGGCACGCCCATCGCCTGCCAGCGACGGCGTTTCTGCCATAGTTTCACGCTCGGTCATCATGCGCTCCTCTCCCTATGTTCTGAGGAGCGCAGGGCAACATGTATGCCATTGTGCCCAACAAAAATGCGGCGCGCCAGGAGCATTCCAAGCACGCCGCATATACGTTCCGCCAAACCAGGGCTGGCTGCAACATCTTTCAAATAGCCACCGGGTGGCCTCTGGGCGGCTCGACGACAGCAAGATTTTACTTCTTCGTGAAGCCCTTCGTGCCTTCGAGTCTTTGTGGCAATCGCTCCTGGCGGCTTTATTTGAAAGGTACGAGGGCTAGCTGCCGCCCAGCAGGTTGCCAATGTCAATGCCCGAGCCACCACTGGAGCTGGATGGGCGCGGCAGGTATTCGGCAATTGCCTTGGCCAGGTTCATTGTCGGCATGGTTTGCAGCCACACCCGCCCCGGGCCTTGCAGCGTCGCCAAGAACAAGCCCTCGCCGCCAAACAGAATGTTGCGGAAGCCGCGCATCATTTCAATATCGAACGTCACCGTCGGCTCATACATCGCAACGTGCCCGGTGTCGACTTTCAACACCTGGCCGGGCGCGAGTGTATATTCCATGATTTCGCCGTCGAGGCACACAAACGCCATGCCTGGGCCGGTCAGCTTCTGCATAATAAAGCCTTCGCCGCCGAAAAAGCCGGCGCCGAGCTTTTTGCGGAAGTGGATGTCCATCTGCACGGTTTTTTCGGCGCACAGAAAGGCTTGCTTTTGCGCAATCATCTGCTGGCCGCCGGCGAGGTTCAGCGGCACGATCTTGCCCGGGAAATCCGAGGCAAACGACACAATGCCCTTGCCACCCTGGCTGGTGTACTCAACCAGAAACATCGACTCGCCGGAGATGGCGCGTTTGAACATGCCGCCGAGCGCGCCGCCGCGGCCAGTTGTCTGCATGGCAATGTTGCCGCTCATCCACGCCATACCGCCACTCTCGGAATACACGGTCT
>LJCR01003430.1 GCA_001399705.1 Kouleothrix aurantiaca | reverse complement strand
AACCTGCTCGGCGTCTTTCAAGCTGTCCTGAATGCGGCGCGTGCGCTCGTTGAGCATGTTCAGCACCGGCTTGTACAGCAGCATCGTCAGCAGCCATACAATCAGGATGACGTTGACAAGCTGCGCAATCAGCAAGCCAAAGTTAATACCAAGCTTTTCCAATGCCGTTCTCCTACATCCTAGCCCGCTGGCTGCGCGCAGCAGCCGCCGGGATCAGTCGCTAGATGATCTGGAATGCGATCAGCAGCGAGACGACCAGCGCGAAGATGAACAGCGACTCGGTGAGCGCGAAGCCCAGAATCATATAGGTACGCAGCGTGCCCTCAGCCTCGGGGTTGCGGCCCATCGCGGTGAGCGCGCCGCTAAAAACGATGCCGATGCCAACGCCAGGCCCAATCGCGCCGAGGCCAACTGCCAGCGCGGCGGCGATCAGTCGCAAACCTGCGTCCGTCATGGTGATTCCCTCCTTAAAGAAGTAGCATAAGTTTCAAGAACGTATCGCGCGGCCAGTGGCCACGTCAAAACCCAAAGTTAGTGTGAAGCGCTGGGGGCCGGTCGGTCCATCGCTTCTGCCGGTAAAATCTCTTCGTGCCCATGCTCATCA
>LJCR01003427.1 GCA_001399705.1 Kouleothrix aurantiaca | reverse complement strand
CGCCCGCGCCGTCGCCGAAATCGCGCTCACAATGCTCACCGGCGTGGAAATCACCAGCGCGCATGGGCAGGCGATCACCAGCAGCACGAGGGCGCGGTAGGCCCACACGCCCCACGCGCCGCCAAGCACGAGCGGCGGCAGCACGGCCACCAGCACCGCCAGCGCAACCACGGCGGGCGTGTAGCGGCGCGCAAATACGTCGATAAAGCGCTGCGCCTGCGATTTCTGCGATTGCGCTTCTTCTACCAGATGAATGATGCGCGCCAGCGTAGAATCCTGCGCGGCGCGAGCGACCTGCGCTTCCAGCGCGCCGTCGCCGTTGATGCTGCCAGCAAACAGCTCGTCGCCAGCGGATTTGGCGACCGGCACGCTTTCGCCAGTGATCGGCGCCTGGTCGAGCGCGCTTGTGCCGGCGAGAACGACTGCATCCAGCGGCACACGGTCGCCGGGGCGCACCACAATTGTTTCGCCAACGCGCACCTCGCCGATGGGCACGGCCTGTTCGCGCTCGCCGCGCAGCACGCGCGCCGTGGCGGGGGCAAGCTGCATCAGCGCGCGGAACGAGCGGCGGGCACGATCCATGGTATAGCCTTCGAGCGCATTGCC
>LJCR01003428.1 GCA_001399705.1 Kouleothrix aurantiaca | reverse complement strand
CTTTTGAGTAGCTCAGGTTCGAGAAATCTTTGACGGCGTAGCTGGCTTCTTCGTAGAGCGTGAGCTTGGGCGTGGCCGAGCGGTCGATTTCAAACGTGGGCGTGCTCAGATCGATAACGGACCAGCCGGCGGGCACGGGCTGCATCGGATCATCGTCGGTGAAGAGCTTGTGGTCGTCGCCAAAACCGCTGGGAAACTGCTGTGCGGCATCGGGCGCCCACACCACCAGCCGCCCGCCCGTAAGCTCGTTGGCGTCTTCGGTGTCGGCAATCGTGGAGGTCAGGTCGGTTGGCCAGCCCTGATGATGCCGGTCGGACGCGCCAAATGGGTCGTCCCAGAAGGCCACGGTAAAAACGCGTACACCGGTATCCTTTGCGCCGTCGTGGTCGACATCGTTGAGCGTGCCGGGCGGCTCAAGCGGCAGGCGCAGGTAATAGCTGCCGGTCTGGTTGTCGCGATCCAGCCGCAGCCGCCCAAAGGTCAGCGAGTCGCTGGGAATGCGCCACTCGCGGTCGCGCGTGACAAAGCCGTGGAGATCGACCAGCGCAACGGCAGATCGCGCGCGGTACGAACTGTTGAAATCGTTGGTATAGCTGAGCGTGCCCG
>LJCR01003425.1 GCA_001399705.1 Kouleothrix aurantiaca | reverse complement strand
AAACAAGAGTACAGCCCGGTCGAGCGCAGCCAGCCTATGCCGCCGGGCCAGGAGGACAGAATCATGGCAACCCCTCGCAAGAACGACGACCGCACCGTCGCGCGCACCTACCGCGCCGCCATCCGCATCGGCGAAGATTTCATCACGCTGGAAGAAACGATTGCCCTGCCCATCGATGCCTCTGAAGAAGAGGTACAGCAGGCGGTTGACCTTGGCTGGAAAATCTTCCGCGCCCAGCGTGAAGCCGCCGACTCGCAGATCGCTGATATTCGTGCAAACGTGTCTCCGCCCGCGCCAATCACCGTGCGCGACCCCGACTCGCCGGCCAGCGACAAGCAGCGCAACTATATTGCCACCCTGCAAGAGCAGATGAACTGGGGCAGCGAGCAGCTTGCCACCTACGCCGGCGAGCAGTCGGTCGATCTGGTGACAATGACCAAGGGCCAGGCCAGCGTGTTCATCGATGGCTTGAAGAAGCTTTCGGAGGAGCGCACTAACTACGCTGCCAGTAACCGCACCGCTGCGCCGCCTGCTCCGCGCGCCGAAGCGCCCGCCCGCGCCGCCGAGGCATCGCGCCCCGCCGACGCCACGCCCGTGAACGAGAAAC
>LJCR01003421.1 GCA_001399705.1 Kouleothrix aurantiaca | reverse complement strand
GGGCCAATGCGCGCCGGCTCGGCATCGACGACCGGCGCTTCGACAAAACCGACATCCACATCCACGTTCCCGAGGGCGCGGTGCCGAAAGATGGCCCTTCGGCTGGCATTACGCTTGCCACCGCGCTGATCTCGGCGCTCACCGGGCGCGCGGTCAAGCGCGACGTGGCGATGACGGGCGAAATTACGCTGCGCGGGCGCGTGCTGCCCGTGGGCGGCGTGAAAGAAAAGATCCTGGGCGCGCACCGCGCCGGCATCGGCACGATCATCCTGCCGCGCAAGAACGAGCGCGACCTGGCCGAAGTGCCGGCGCATGTTAAGCGGCGCCTGAGCTTCATCCATGTCGAGCACATGGACGAAGTGCTGGCACAGGCGATCTGCGAAGCGCCGTTTCACGAGCCGCACGCCCGGCGCAACGGCAAGAAAGCCAAAGAAAAAGCGCTCTAGCAAAGCACAGCAAAACGGCCTCGGGAAAATCCGAGGCCGTTCTGCTATCGGTTCCCCAAACGGGCTACTGCACCGCCTGCAGGAAGTCGGCTGCCACCCAGCCTTCCGAGCCTTCCGCGTCGCGCACGTTCTTCCACACCCGATCCGGCGCAATATAATCC
>LJCR01003424.1 GCA_001399705.1 Kouleothrix aurantiaca | reverse complement strand
TTCGGGTCCAGGGGCGAAGCTCCTGGCCGGGGTGCTGGGGCGGGAAGCCCTAGCGGCCTTGCGGCCCGAGCAAGCTGCGCTTAAGGCTGGTACAGCCTTGAAATACAAGCCCCAGCGGCCTCGCGGCCTGAGCAAGCTGCGTTGAAATGAGAAACAGGGGTGGGCGGACACGTAGGTCCGCCCAAACAGGTCCACCCAGACTATCTGTGAGGCAACACGGCAAGCCTGTGAGCCAGCACAGCAAACCCATGCAACAACACAGGCTTCCTGTGAACCCAAACAGCAAGCCTGTGAGCCAGCACAGCAAACCCATGCAACAACACAGGCTTCCTGTGAACCCAAACAGGAAGCCTGTGCGACAATACAGCAAGCCTGTGAAGCAACACATGGAGCCTGTGAAGCAGCACATGGAGCCTGTGAGGCAATACAGGAAGCCTGCGCGCGCCGTTTTATCTGCTGCGATAGTGCGCGGCAAGCCCGGCGAGGGTCATGTTGTCGGCGATGGCGTCGTGGGGGATGAGGGCGTAGTGCCACGGCTTGCCGCCATTGCCCGCGTTGTATTCGCTGGCCCGCGCGCACCACGCCACTGCGGCTTTGCGCTTTTCCT
>LJCR01003426.1 GCA_001399705.1 Kouleothrix aurantiaca | reverse complement strand
AGAAAAGCCCGGCCAACTGCCGCCAGATTTTTCACCGCGCCCGCGCCGCACTGGAACGCGCGCCGGCGCGCTTCACGCCCGAGCCGCAGCAGCAGCGCCAGCTCCTGCTCAGCTTTCTGGCCGCCAGTCAGGCCGGCGACATGGCTGCGCTCACACGCATGCTTGCGCACGACGCGATTTCCTGGTCGGATGGCGGCGGCAAAGCGCCGGCGAACCTCAAGCCGGTGCAGGGGCAGGAGGCAGTGGCACGCTTCTGGGCCTTCTGGCTTGGCCAGTCGCATGCGCTGCACTTCACGCTTGGCGATGTCAACGGCGAGCCGGCGATTCTGGCGTGGGAGGGCGAGCGTTTGGGTGCGCTGATCAGCCCGGTGATGAGCGCGGCTGGTATTCAGGAGATTTATGCCCTGTTGAACCCTGAGAAACTTGCGTACATTCAAAAACAGCTGGCGCAGCGGTGACATTGTGGGCGAACATGTAGCACGTGGGCGTACCGTCGCGGCGAGTTGGGCGGCCCGGCAAGCGTGAAGCTGGGTGCCTTGTCGCCCACCTGCAGCTCCGGCCCAACCAGGGTTTTTGGCCCGGCAAAATCGAATGCGCGTTCCTGTGC
>LJCR01003423.1 GCA_001399705.1 Kouleothrix aurantiaca | reverse complement strand
GCCCGGCCCACTTCGACGTGATTGTGACGACCAACCTGTTTGGCGATATTTTGTCGGATGTGGCGAGCTACTGGGGCGGCGGGCTGGGTCTGGCCGTGTCGGCCAACCTGGGCGAAACGCGCGCCCTGTTCGAGCCGGTGCACGGCTCGGCGCCCGACATCGCGGGCAAGGGCGTGGCGAACCCGCTGGCGGCAATCGGCTGCGCGGCGCAACTGCTGGAATGGCTGTCGGCCCGCCCCGCCGCCGCCGACCCGGCCGCGCTCAAAACCGCTGCCGGGCGCATCAGCGCCGCTGTGGCGCAGGTGCAGGCCAATGGCCCGCGCACGCCCGACATGGGCGGCAGCGCTACCACCGCCGAGGTCACTCGCGCCGTGCTGGCTGCGCTGGCGTGAGCATCATCGTAAGGGCGCAGCACGCGCAGTAAGGGCGAAGCACGCGCCTACGTAAGATCACCCGGCAGTAAGGGCGAAGCACGCGCCTTTATATGAGAGCTGTTTGACATTGCAGGGCGCGTGCTTCGCCCCAACATCGTAACGGCGGAGCGCGTGCTTCGCCCCAAAGTATCGCAAGAGCGAGGCAGCGTGCTTCGCCCAATAAAGGAGCAAAC
>LJCR01003422.1 GCA_001399705.1 Kouleothrix aurantiaca | reverse complement strand
AAACAGAGGCACGCGCCGCGCTCGCGCTCGACAGCAAATCTGCGCTGGCGCATGCCCTGCTGGCCGAGGCGCTCAGCAGCCAGAACCAGTACCCGGCCGGGCTGGACGAAGCGAACAAAGCGGTTGGGCTGAACGACAAGCTGGCGTTCGCATACAGCGCGCGCGCCGAGGTGCAGGCCAACATCGGGCTCGAAAACTCCGATGCCGGCTTGCTCGATACTGCCGAGCAGGACGCGGAAAAAAGCCTGAGCCTGGCCGCCGACGACGACCCGCTGAGCAAGGCTATGGCCCAGAGCGCGATTGGCTTTGTTGCCTACCAGCGCTATGCGCTTACCGGCGAGAATGATGCGCTCGACACTGCGATCGACACGATGAAAAAAGCGGTTGAGCTGCAAGGCCAGATGGCCCTGTTCCACAGCAACCTCGGCTATTTCTACGACGCGCAGGGCGAGCACGACAAAGCCCAAAAAGCTTTTGAAGACGCGCTCGCCGCCGACGACGCCTACGGGCACACGCACGCCGGGCTGGGCTGGAACCTGTACTACAGCGACGATTATGCCGGTGCGCTGGGCGAGTTCGACAAGGCAATTGCCGCCAACCCCAACGA
>LJCR01003419.1 GCA_001399705.1 Kouleothrix aurantiaca | reverse complement strand
GGCGAGCTTGGCTTCGCTGATGCCATATTCGCCCAGGCGGGCGGCCAATTCGGGCTGGGCAGCAAGGCCGCTGTAGAACTGGCGCGCATCGGCCAGCCAGCCAGCCATGCCCTGCTTGCGGCGGCCATCGAACGCCAGCGTGCGCGCCGCGCCGGGCACGCCTTGCAGGGCAACGCGGGCGATTTTGAGCTGGCGCATATACAGCGCCGCCGCGTGCGCCCAGCAGGTTTTGCAATCGTCGGCGGCCTGGATCTGCGCGGCGTGCGCCTGTTCGTGGGCGAAACGCGCCGCACGGGCAGAATCGCACAGGGCCTGCCCTTCAGCGATGCGGGCCGGGGCATAGCCATACTCAGCCAGGTTGCCTGCCACAACACTGTTCTGCGCGCTGTTTTGGATGGCCTGTTCGGCGCTGGCAAGCTGCTGAACAAGCGGCATTTTATTTCTGCCGGGCATGAGGACTCCTTTGCAGTAGGATGATGAATACGCGCCCCCTGAACCGCTGGGGCTGCCCCTTCTCATTGTGTAGCAGCCCCACAGTGTGGCATGAATTGCCCCGGTTCTGGAGCATCTTTCCCCTGGTATGCTGCTGCTGCCCCCCCGTGTATACT
>LJCR01000342.1 GCA_001399705.1 Kouleothrix aurantiaca | reverse complement strand
CCTTGTCAAACCGCCAACTCCGGCGTGCCTCTCAATGATGCGGCGCGCCGATGCGAAAGGCAGCTCCTGGCGCGCTGCATCATTTTCCTATGCTACGGCTTGCTGTGCCATTGGGCGCATGGCCGGCGCCTGTGTGCCGGCTGCGCGAACGGATTCGCGGCGTGTTCCATCCTCAACCGGTGCCTCGTCGCGCGCCAGCCGGTCAAGATAGTCGAGCAGGTCGTGGCGCAAATCGTCGTCGCCCGAGGCGTGCAACCGCCACAGCGTGCGCTGGATCACCTGCGCGTCGTAGGCGATTTCGGCATTGCGCTGCGGGTTTTCCTGGTCGAACAAGCCGCGCCCATCCTGATCAAAGCTGTTCGCGACGAACACTGTCAGCTCGTCGAGCGTTTCTTTCATCAGGGCCTGCCCGCTGCGCCAGAACAGCAATGCAAGATCTGCCGAGTAGTGCAGCCGCGCCATGCGCTCGTAGCCAAGCACATCGGCTAGCCGCGCCCGCGCTGTAGCCAGGCTGTGGAGTGCCGAGCGCTGCCAGAGCCGCTGGTAGCCGGTAGGCGGCACGCCTGGCTCGGCCAGGAGCCGCAGCACCGGCCGGTAATCTTCGGGCGGCAGGCGGAACTCGATCAGGCCGGCGTGCCGCAGTACGTTGCGCCCAAGCGTTGTACCGGCGTCGTCGGCGTCGAGCACCGCGGTGATATAGACATTTGGGGGAATAACAGGTTGGCATTCGGGCGGGAAGCCCGGCAGCTTGAGCCACTTTGTGCCGTCGGGGGCGGCCTGGAGCATATCGAAATAATACTCGAGGTCGGCTGGGTATACGGCGTCAAAGCAGACCATATAGATTTTCCCGAGGTTGCTTGGCGCGGCGGCTTCTTGCAGCAATTCCAAAAAGCGCCACGAGCTGAACTGCTCTTGCATCGACCGGTAGTACTGATCCTGCCCGGTGCCACCGGCCCACAAACCCGTCCGCGAGATCTGCAGATACTGCGAGCTATCGCGCCCAACCAGCGCTTCGGCAAACAGGCGGGCAAGTTCTTTCTTGCCTTGCCCGGCCGCACCAGCCAGGATGACAAACGGGTTGGTTTTCAGCGCGACATAGTAGTTAACAATCAGCGCGCGGGGAAGTGCATAGCCAGCCCCCCGAACAACCTCAATGATATGGTTTAGTAGCTGTTGTTCCCCAAATGTACTTGCCCGTGCCTCGCGGCAAATTGCCCGAGCAAGTGGGCTATGGTCGCGCTCGTCTGCGGGCGGCGCTAACTTCCCGCGGCCAACATCGGCCATCCCACCGGCAGCATCGGCGGCGGTTCCCTGGAAGTTGTACAAGGTTGCTGTTCCTCTCCATTGTTCCGTTCATGTCGCCCGGTCAGCTTCGGCCGGGGTGTGGCATGCAACGGCAATTGCACCCGTGGGTGCGAAGACCATCCGCTTGGATTTGAGTGAGTTAAGACCGCTTCACTATTATCACACAGGTTTTGCGGTCATGGTTCAATATCTTTACAATTTTAACACGACATCGGCATGTGTGAGTCGGTGCGAACCACAACACGGGTGGAAAAAACGCAATTCGAGGATGGCTGTGCCACCCTCGAATCCGCAGCAGAACTACCGAAGCGCGCATTTCCCGCTGAAACCGTCAGTACGAGCGTGCGGCGTATGAACACATTAGCTCGCGTTCAGATCGTGCTCACCGCTCAGCGTAGCGCCGCCGGGAATGTGCGCCTGGGTTTCGGCGCGATTGTGCACGCGCACTGCGCCCTGGCACACCACCCCTGCGCCAAATGCCACGTCGCCCTGCACCGTCAGGCGTTCGCAGCCGCGCAGCGACGGTGCACCCGCCGCAAAGCGCGCTTCAAAGTCGTCGATCAGCTTGTAGAAGCGGCTGTCGAGCGCGACAATCGTGGGCGCGATGTCGTTCGCCTGCACCAGGCGGAAGCCTTCGTCGAGCGTGTAGATATCGGAACGCAGGCGCAGCAGATCGTCGCAGGTTTTCACCGGCATAAAGCGATCGCGCCCAACGCGCAGCACGCGCGCCCCGGGGAACACGGCGATCGCCGCGCCCATGGCCGTTTCGAGCTGGAAGACCGCCGGCGAGCGGCTGTCCTTCGGGTCAACCGTTTTGGCGTTGCGGATCATCGGCAGCTTGATAACGTTGTTATTGGCGTCGAGCAGCGCCTTGAGCTGCGGCAGGTTCACCCAGATGCTGTTGGTGTTGAAGTAGGCGTGGCGCCTGATGTCCTGAAACGCCGGCAGATCGGCCTCGGGGCAGTGCGCAACCTCGCGCAGAATCAGCTGGCCGTCCAGGCGCTGCGCAATATGCCCGCCTTTGCGGTCGGCCTCGGTGCGGTCGGCGACTTCCATCAGGAAGGGGACATTGTGCTCGGCCACGTAGCCCAGGATGCCCAGGTCGAGCGTCGCGCCCAGGTTGTCGACATTGGAGATGAACAGGTATTCGTAGCCGTGCGCCAGCAGCGCGTCGAGCATGCCCGAGGTTGCCAGCGCGATATAGACCTCGCCATGGCCGGGCGGGCACCATTCCAGGTTGCGGTTGGCCGGCCAGTCGGCGGGCGCGAGCGTGCTTTGCAGCACCTTCGGCACTTTGTTCTGCATCAGGGAGAGTGGGATGGGCCCTTCGAGCGCGGGGTAGCGTGCCAGCACCGCGCGCGAGTCGGCATCGGTGTTGAAGCTGTTCATCAGGATCAGTGGCACGTTCGTGTTGTAGCGCGTGCCGAAGCTGAGCGCCTGCTGCGCAATGACGTCAAGAAAGGTCATCCCCTCGCGCGCGACCAGCAGCGATTTGGCGCGATCCAGGCCCATGCTGGTGCCCAGCCCGCCGTTGAGCTTCAGCACGGCGGCGCGCCCCAGCGCGGCATGCCCGGCTTCGGTATAGGCGGCAACCTCCTCCACACCCGCCACCGCCGACACCGGCATGATCGTGTCTTCCGGGATCATGCCGACGCTGCCAGAGGCGAGCACATCATAGTAGTAGTGAAAATTATCGATCACAATCTGCGGCAGCCCCTCGGCGCGCATACGGTCTTCGAAAGGTGCAAAATCAGCTGTGTTGTCGAGCGGCATAGTTCAATCCTTTTTTATATTTTGTGGCGCAGCGCGCCATGAAAATTATAGCATGGGGTCATGGCGCGCCAGATAACAAAAGGCTCATTTACATTGTCCTGCTGCATGCATCCTGATTTGTCTCTATGCAGGGCGAACAATCGCCCGTACAATAATTTTAGCGAGACAATACAGGTACAAGACGGTACAATTCACACGGAGCCGAGGTTGCCATGCAGATCACGCTCAACCGCAACAGCCCGCAGCCGCTTTATACGCAGCTGGCGCAAGACATTCAGCGGCGCATCCGCTCGGGCGCATTGCCGCCGGGCGCGCGCCTGCCCACTGTGCGCGAGCTGGCCGTGCAGCTGGGCGTGACGCGGCTGACGGTGCACACTGCCTATAGCGAGCTGCAATCGGGCGGCTGGGTTGAGGCGACGGTTGGCCGCGGGACATTTGTGGCCGCGCCGAGCGAGACAATTCCCATGCAAACCGACTACGGCCGCGATATGTCGGCACCGAGCATCCTGAACGACATGGTGCGCCTGGCGCGGCCGCCCGGCATGCGCTCGCTGGCCATGGCCGACGCCGCGCCCGATTTGTACCCCACCCGCGAGTTTGGCCGCGCCCTCGACGAAGCGCTCACCACCGGCGGCGCGAGCGTGCTCAGCTATACGCCCTCGCAGGGCGACCCGCTGCTGCGCACGACCCTGGCCGACCTGCTGCGCGAGCGCGGGCTGAATGCCGCGCCCGACGAGATTGTGATCACCTCGGGCGCGACGCAGGCCATGTCGCTGATCGGGCGGGCGCTCGCGCGCCCCGGCGACACGGTGATTGTCGAGCAGCCGACCTACCTGGGCCTGCTGAATGTGCTGAATGCGCAGCGGCTGTGCCCAATCGGCGTGCCGGTTGACGAGGATGGCATGCAGGTCGATGCCCTGGAGGCGCTGCTGAAAGAGCACCAGCCGCGTTTCATCTATACCATCCCGACCTTCCAGAACCCCAGCGGCGTGTGCCTGAGCGCCGAGCGACGCGCGCGCCTGCTTGAGCTGGCCGAGCGCTACCGCGTGCCAGTTGTGGAGGACGACATCTACAGCGCGCTGGTGTATGAAGGCAGCGCGCCGCCCACTATCAAGTCCAGCGACCGCACCGGGCAGGTGCTGATGATCAGCAGCTTCTCCAAGGCGCTGATTCCCGGCGTGCGGATCGGCTACGTGGTCGCCGGGCCGCAATTTC
>LJCR01003418.1 GCA_001399705.1 Kouleothrix aurantiaca | reverse complement strand
CATTCATGGGTTGCCTCCTTATTTTCGCCAACAAAAAACGCCCTTGAGCCAAATGCTCAAGGACGGAAAAACCGCGGTACCACCTTGCTTGGGGCGCGTGCCCCCACTCTGCCGCCGCGGCGCACGCTGGTGCGCGAGGGCGCGTCCCGGTTACGGGGGACTTATCCGGCCAGCCTCCCTGCCAGAAATCTGGCTCTCGGCGGCAACTCGGGTGTGGCTTCGGCGCTGGCCTGCTGGTCGAGCTTCCACTCTCCTCGACTCGCTGGGTTCCCGGCTGGGCGCGTACTCTTCACCGTCGGCGTTGTTGTGTCTTCACTTGTGGCGTCACTCTACCACAGCGCCCTGCCAATTGTCAATACGACAACAGAACCACGAAGACACGAAGACACGAAGGACTCTGAAATTCATAAACCTTCGTGTCTTCGTGTCTTCGTGGTAAATCCGTAGCCCCTGACTCCTGCCCGTTACTCGTAGCGCAGCGCGACGCTCGGGCGCAGGCGCGAGGCGCGCAGGGCTGGGAAGAAGCCGAAGAACAGCCCGACCGCGACCGTGACGCTGGTTGCGAGCATGAGCGCGCCAGCTGACACCACCGCGCGCGCGCCCTGCAT
>LJCR01003420.1 GCA_001399705.1 Kouleothrix aurantiaca | reverse complement strand
GCCAACAGTAAAGACATTGATCACCTCGGGCGTCTTGATCGTCCAGAAGCAGACCGTCGCGCCCATCACCACCAGGCCGATGTAGATCACCGCACCAGACAGCAGCGAGAGCAGCAGCACCACGACTTTATCGGCGCTCCACGCGATGGGCAGGCGTGCCAGCGCGTAGGCCAGCACCGCCAGCGCCTGCGTCATGCGGCCCAACCGCATTAGCTGGAATTCCGAGGCCAGCACGCTAAAAAAACTGCCGAGCGGGCGCGTCAGCACCGTGTCGAACGCGCCTTGCTGCATCATGCGCTCGAACGGCGCGTCGAAGCCGCGGCCAACCATCTCGGCAACGCCGAAAGCCAGCGACGACAGCCCGTACAGCAGCGCCACCTCCGCCAGCGACCAGCCCGCAATCGTTTGGAAGCGCGCAAACAAAATCGCAACTGCCACGAATTCCAGGCCCGTCACCAGCCCAAAGCCCACCAGCTCCATCCAGAACGACGTTTTATACTGCATCTGGGCGCGAATTCGCGCGCCAATCAGGCGAAAATACAGTGCGAGCATGCGATCTCCTTTGCGCATGGTAATGACGAACGACGAACGACCACGGACGAAGGACG
>LJCR01003417.1 GCA_001399705.1 Kouleothrix aurantiaca | reverse complement strand
GTTGTGCCCAGACCTTTGACAATTTCGCCGAGCATAGGTTTCTCCGTAGTAGCTTGTTCGCTTGCCGCGCGGGCTTACTTGGCGGTAGGGTCGCTCTTCTTCACCAGCGTTACCTGGCCGACGGCGGGCTTGCGCGGGCCATTCACGACCGACACGCCCACCACCACGACCACGCCAATCACAAAGGCGATAATGCCGCTGATGATCTTGTCGGGAACGAGCACATTCACCACGGCGGTCATCGCCACGTTGAACAGCGCCATCGGCAGCAGGATCTTCCAGCCCAGGTTCATCAGCTGGTCGTAGCGCACGCGCGGCACGGTGGCGCGCACCCACACCGAAAGGAACGACAGCAGCGTGACTTTCAGCAGGAAGGCACCGAGCGACAGCAGGCCGAACACGGCGTTGCCGGCAAACTGCCCGAAGTTCGCGCTGACGAACTGCGCCAGCGTGTACAGGCCGGGGAAGTGCCAGCCGCCCAGGAACAGCGTCACGGCGATGGCGTTCATCGCCACGAGCTTGATATATTCCGACATAAAGAACAGCGCGAATTTCATCGAGCCGAACTCGGTGTTGTAGCCGCCAACCAGCTCCTGCTCGGCCTCGACC
>LJCR01003409.1 GCA_001399705.1 Kouleothrix aurantiaca | reverse complement strand
GTACCACTCGACCCGCCCGCCGACGTGCCGCGCTACGAAGCGCACGACCATCTGGGCTGGCAGCAGCAGGCCGATGGGCGCTGGCTGGTGGGTGTGTGGGTCGAAAATGGCCGTATCAAGGAAGGGCTGAAGGACGGCCTGCGCGAGATTATTGCGCGCTTCCAGCCCGAAATTCGCCTAACCGCGCAGCAAAACCTCGTGCTGGTCAACATCGATGAAGCGGATAAGCCCGCGCTCACCGCCGCCCTGCGCGAGCACGGCATCCAGACCGGCGACGAGCAGTTGAGCGCGCTGCGCCGCTACGCGATGGCCTGCCCGGCCATGCCCACCTGTGGCCTGGCTGTCGCTGAGGCCGAGCGCTACCTGCCCGACCTGATGGCTGCGGCCGAAACGCGCTACGACCTGGTGCTTGGCTCGCGCTATGTGCGTGGCGGCGGCACCGTCAACTGGGGGCTGGCGCGCCAGCTGATCAGTCGCGGCGGCAATGTGTATGCGCGTGCAATCCTTGGCCTGCCGGTTTCCGACGCGACGGGCGGCTTTCGCTGCTACCGGCGGCGCGTGCTCGAAACGCTCGACCTCGGCGCGATCCAGTCCAACGGCTACTCCTTCC
>LJCR01003410.1 GCA_001399705.1 Kouleothrix aurantiaca | reverse complement strand
TGGTGGGCGTATTAAAACCCTGGCTCGTCTTCCTGCGCGAATTGCAGGCGGGCAAGCGCGGCGCGCGCGGCAGGCAGATCGGCAGGGCGCACCAGCACATCCAGGTCGCCAAGTGAGCGCATTCCCAGCCCGCCATAGAGCGTTTCGGCCAGCACAAGGCCCTTCACCGGGATGCCGATGACCCCCGCCGCACGAAATGTGTTTAGTATTTCAAGCAGCGCATCTGCAAGGGTTGTGTTGCGAATAAGGGTTGCATACAGCCGGCGCTGCGCGCGCACGCGCCACTCGGCGGGCGGCGTTACCTCGCTGGCAAGGCGGCGCATTGTCGTCGCCAGCTGCGGCAGCACTTCATGAAGATGCCCCTGCTGCCACAGCCGCTCCCAATCAATCGGGCCGCGCAGGCGCTCTTTCAGCTCACGCTCGGCTGCGGGGCTGATTTGCAGGCGCGCGGCAAGGCACAGAATTCGCTGTTCGTTGTTCATAAATTTTGCGATTCGGCACACTTGTGCCGAGGCTCGGCCGATATTCAAAGATTAAACGCGCGATGGATTTGCTACA
Organism: Kouleothrix aurantiaca; assembly: GCA_001399705.1. Classification (GTDB taxonomy): domain Bacteria; phylum Chloroflexota; class Chloroflexia; order Chloroflexales; family Roseiflexaceae; genus Kouleothrix; species Kouleothrix aurantiaca. The sequence goes on along the minus strand of LJCR01003410.1, from coordinate 52 downwards.
CCAGGGTTATACCATTAAACAGGCTATTTTGGTAGCCCGGCAGTGCAAAAAG
>LJCR01003413.1 GCA_001399705.1 Kouleothrix aurantiaca | reverse complement strand
GTCGTCGAGCGGCGCGCGCTCGGCAGCGACCTCGGGTGTGTCGGGCAGCGTCAGGCGCGCGAGCTTGGCGCGATTTGCCTCGCGCAGCGTGCCGAGTTTGGCGTGGAGCCGGTCGCGGTCGGCCAGGTCGCCCGCAAACAGCGCGTGCTCGCCCAGCGCCAGAAAATCAATCATGGTTTCGCCCACACCCATGCCGCAGCTGCCGTGGCGGGCATTGCCGCGCGCCAGCTCGCTCAGGCGGTTGATCGCCCGCGCAAACGGCGTGATCACCAGCGCGCCCGCGTCGACCGTGGTGTGCTCAAACGGCTCGCCGGCACCGGGCGCGCGCAGGTGGCGCGCTTCTTCCAGCATGGCCATTGGCTCCAGCAGCATAAAACGCGAAAGATGGGTGGCCGCGCCAGCCAGCGTGCCGCTGCCAAACTGCGAGAAGACATGTTCGCGGTTGCCGGGCGCGACCACGCGGTGGCCGGCCTGCGCGCCGCCGTTGTAGCGCACAACCGTGTGGGCGCTGAACTGGCGCGTCATGAAATCGACCACCGCGCCCCTGCCGGCGTCGCCAAAGCCCAGGTCAACGGTCAGAAATGCTTGGTTCATCGTGCTGCTCCCGGGG
>LJCR01003414.1 GCA_001399705.1 Kouleothrix aurantiaca | reverse complement strand
GACGCACAACACCGACTTCGCGAAAGGCTTCGTTGGGCTGCTCGGCCACCAGCAGGCGATCGGCCACGCTTTCCACATCACGTCCGACGAGAGCCTGACCTGGGACCAGATCTACGCGGCTACGGCCGCAGCAGCCGGCGCCGAGCTGAAGATCGTGCATATCGCGTCGGATTTCCTGGCCGCCTGCAACCCCGATTTTCGCGGCGGCCTGATTGGCGACAAAGCCGCCAGCGTGGTGTTCGACAACACCAAGATCAAGCGCTTCGTGCCCGATTTCTGCGCCACCACGCCGTTTGCGCGCGGTATCGAGCAATCGGTGGCATGGTTCGACGCCGACCTCGCGCGCCAGCAGACCGACGCCGCGACCGAGCGCGGGTGGGACATGCTGATCGACGCATACGAGCGCGGCCTGGCCGGCGCGGTCGAGCTTTTCCGCAGCGCGAACGCATAAGTAAGAGACGAGAAAGCCACAGAGAACAGGAGATCACGGAGTTGGATTTTTAATCTCGGTGCTCTCTGTGCGCTCTGTGGCTCCGCTCTTTTATTTCGCTATCGCAAATAGTTCCCTGCACCTGCGTATTGACAAAGCGCCGCGCCTGTGGTATTTTTG
>LJCR01003411.1 GCA_001399705.1 Kouleothrix aurantiaca | reverse complement strand
CTGCGGGCCATCGGGCGCGAGCGCCGCGCCCAGCGTGAAACTGCCGCCGTAGCCAACATGGAGCGCCACGCCGCCCGGCAGATCAAGCTGCCCACCCACGCCGCGCGCGATCACGGCACGCGCCTGCTCGACATGCTGCAGCTCCAGCGTTGCGCCCGGCGCAAGCCGCGCATGCGCCCGCCGAAGCGCGGCCCGCTGCAGGGCAGGGGCAAGCATGCCCCATTCTGCGCCCGCGATGTCGATGCCACCAGCGCGGAGTTTTGCCACGGCCGGCCAAACTGCATCCAGCGCCGCTTCAACAAACGCATGTTCACCGGCGCTCAGGGCCGCAGTGCGCCCAAGCGCGGCAACAATGTGCGGATTATACTCGATCAGCAGCGGCAACAGTTCGTGGCGGATGCGGTTGCGTGTGGCTGCGAGGTCGAAATTCGAGGGGTGGCGGCGTGGCGCTCCATGTTGGCTACGGCGGCAGTTTCACGCTGGGCGCGGCGCTCGCGCCCGATGGCCCGCAGCTCGCTTCCGACAGGATCGTGCTGCCTGAGCAGGGCACGGTCGCGCTGGGTGGTGGCTGGGCGCTCCACGTTTCGCGCCAAGCGGTGCCCGCGCCGGC
>LJCR01003416.1 GCA_001399705.1 Kouleothrix aurantiaca | reverse complement strand
GCGGCGGCGATCAGCCCGCAGGCCGGGCTGAGCGGGCCGCGCCTGCTGGACGGGCTACGCACCCTGCTGGCCGACGCGCCACGCCTCGCGGCAATGGGCCGCGCCGCGCTGACTCTGGGCAAGCCCGACGCCGCGCACGATGTCGCGCGCGCACTGCTGGCGCTGGCGAGGGTAAACGTTCCGCCACGACAAGGAGCACAATGAGCGATTCAAACCAGCTGGAGCTGCACGAGCGCGCCGCACTGAGCGAGGCTGAAATCACCACCGTGCGCGAGCTGGCCGCCGCAAGCGAAAGCGCGGGCACGGGCGAGACGCGCATTTTCTGGGATGCACTGGCCCACGCCGACGAGCTGCCAAACCGCTTTCTGCTCAATTCCGCTGGGCGGCTGGTAGGCTTTTTAGGCATCGAGGGGCTGGGCGACGACGAGGCCGAGGCGACACTGCTGATCGCGCCCGACATCGATCCCGAACCGGTTGTCACGCCGCTGGTGGAGGCGGCGCTGACCGCCTGCCGCGCCAGCAAAACGCCGACGCTGCTGATTGCCATCGACCGCAGCGCGGCAGGCGTGGCGAATGCGCTGGCGGCGCGCGGCGCAGAGGTGCAGTTCAC
>LJCR01003412.1 GCA_001399705.1 Kouleothrix aurantiaca | reverse complement strand
TATCTGCCGCGCATGGCCGCGTGGCGCTGTCGCTGGTGCGGTGAGGCAGGCGTCGCCACGCGGCCATGCGCGGCAGATATGGGGCAAGCAGCGCGACCAGTAGCGCGACCAGCAGGAGGTTGCGCGCATTCAGCAGCAGCACGGGCGCATCGTGAAGGGCCAGCAAGTTGGTGTAGTCGTAGGGGAACAGCGCGATGGTGGCGGCAGCCATGCCCACCAGCAGCGCGGCGTGGCGCGGGCGCAGCAGCGGCGCAAACGGCAGCAGCCAGATAATGTACTGTGGCGAGAAGACCTTGTTTGTCGCCACAAAGGCCAGCAGCCCGGCCAGCAGGAAGTCGATCAGCGTGGCGGGCGCGATCGCCCCGCGTTCGCGCTGCTCGTGGCGGAAGCGCGCCCAGGCAAGGAGCAGCACCGCGCCATACACCGCAGCAAAGAGCGGCATCAGCCAGCGCAGCGCGGCATCCGCCAGCGGCGACACCAGGTGCAGCGCGCCGAAGTTAAAGCCCAGCCCCACGCGCGTGCCAAAGAGGATATGCGCCAGCAGGATCAGCCCGGCGGGCAGACTTTCGATCTGCAGGCGGCGCTGCTGCGCGATGGCGAGTGGCGCGGC
>LJCR01000341.1 GCA_001399705.1 Kouleothrix aurantiaca | reverse complement strand
GAGCGGGTCTTTGGTGACGGCGGCGAGCTCGGTGCCGCCGCGGTTGGCGGTCGGGTCTTCGGGGTCAAAGGCCATGTTGACGGTCTGCGTGGCGATCGAGACCTTGTAGATGCGCTCCCAGGGCCACTTCCAGTAGGGGCCACCGGGCGGAATGACGCGCACCTGCGGGTAGGCGTAGCGGTCGCGCTCTTCGGGCCGCAGATATTCGGCAAACGGGTCTTCGAGCGTGGATTTGCCGATGCGCTCGGCGCGGCCAAAGATGGTTTTTACTGCGCGCTCGTTCTGGTTGACGGTGTAGAAGCCGCCGATCAGGTAGCGCACCAGAAACCAGGCGACAAAGCCAAAGATCATTCCTGCAAAGACCATATGCGTTCCTTTCGCTTGTTGTTCACAATGTGTGGGCGCGATTGTCGCGGGGCTACGCTCCTTTGCTACTGGGTACGAGAGGATGGGTTTTCAAGTTGCAGGTTTTCAGGTTGCAGGTTGCCGATACTGGAAAGAGTAAATATTTACCGCAAAGAACGCAAAGGGCGCGAAGGTTTTACGGTTCTTGGTTCTCGGTTCTGTGGTTCATCGCCACTGAAACTCAACACTCAACACTCAAAACTTCCCTGCTCACCCCTTCATGTGGCCGACTTCCTGCTGCAGGATGCGCCGCGCGATTGCCAGCGACGTTGCGTAGGTCGGGTCCATGCCGAAGTAGGACAGGTTGCGCGAGCCGAGGTTCAAACCTTTGCTGTAAGGCGTATCTGAGGCATAGTGCAGAAAGCCCAGGTCGAAAGGCGGGCGCAGAAAGCTGACGTTCTGGTCGCTCGGGTAGCGCTCGGCGAAGGTGTGCTCGTAGATCGCATTCAGGTACGGCCCGCCCTCCATCTCCACGTCGGTGAAGAAGTCGCGGTACAGCGCGTCGAGAAAGGCGGTGTTTTGCAGAAAGGTGCCGCGCGACGTAACGGCCTTCTGGTTGTCGAGCACGCTGCCGTGCGCCAGGTAGGGCTCGACATCGGCGGCGCTGAACGCGGGCGCAAAGCTGTAGGTGTTGTCGGTGTGCTCGTCGTAGATGATGTTGGGAATAAGCACATCGCCAATCTTGCCATTCAGCGTGGCGGCCTTGCCGAGCACATACACGCCGCGCAGCTCGCCCACCGTGCGCCCAACGATCTTCAGAATGTGGTAGGCCGCCAGCCCAAGCGGGTAGTCGATGTTGATCAGAATGGCGTTGCTCGCGCGCAGCGCCTCAACTCCCTCCACGCGGATGCGCGGGTCGAGGCAGGATGGATCGAGCTTGTTCAGCTCGATCACCTGGGCATCGACATCGACATAAAATTTGCTCGGCACGCGATAAATGCCAAGCTCCTGCTCTTCGGCGGCGCGGCGGGCGAAATAGGCCGCGCTGGATGGGTCGGACTGGTATTTCTTCTGCACGTAGTAGAAGAAATTTTCCAGCGACGACGGCACCTGCTCGTCAACAATTTTCTCGTACTCGGCCAGCAGCCCGCCGTGCTCGCGCTCGCGAATGAAGCCCAGCAGCTCGTCGGTGTTGCGCAGCGCAAAGCCCGAAAGCAGGTTGATCAGGCTGTGCGTGTTGCTCGACACAAAGTAGACCGGGCGCTGGCTGAGGCGGATCGGCTCCAGCTCGTGCTCGATTTTCCACCACCAGCGCAGCGTGGCGCGCTCGTAGTCCATGATCGAGCCGCCCAGCATGCGCACGGCAAAGCGCTTTTTCCAGGTGCCAATGCGCAGCAGCCGCGCGGGCATCTGGTCGCCCCAGATCGTGCGCAGGCGCGCCACATCGTCGCGCTCGATGCCGGCGCGTGCCAGCAGGGTGGCCTGCTCGTCGGCGGGAATGTCGACGTGGTCGCGCAGGCGCTCAAGCGCGCCCAGCTGGCCGAGCGCGAGCAGCAGGCGCACACAGCAAAAGAACAGGTGCTGGCGCAGCTAAGCATCCTGCTGGCGGCCGCGCCGATTGGTATTTGCTTCTGGGACGCAAGCGGCACCTGCCTGCAGCTGAACGACACCTTCGCGGCGCTGAATGGCCAGAGTATTCAGGCGCAGCTTGGGCAGCCGGTTGAGCAGATGGCTCCGCCTGCGCTGGCACTGCTGGCCGAGAACGTACGGGCTGTGCTGGCCACTGGCACGCCGCGCATCGACCGCGAGGTGAGCGGCTCTACGCCTTCGTCGCCCGATCTGCGGCACTGGGAATTGAGCGTCTACGCCGTGCGCTCGCGCGAGGCCGGAATCATTGGTGTGGGCGCAGTGGTTGTGGAGATCACGTCGCGCAGACGCCTGGAAGCGCAGCTGCTGCAATCTCAGAAGATGGAAAGCGTGGGGCGGCTGGCGGGCGGCATCGCGCATGATTTCAATAATCTGCTGACGGTTATCCAGGGTTGCGTGAACCTTGCGCAGACCAGCCTGGAAGACGAATCGCCGATCGGTGCCGATCTGATAGAAATTCAGCGCGCCGCCGCGCGCGCGTCCGGTCTGACGCAGCAGCTGCTGGCATTTGCCCGCAAGCGCATCATGTCGCCGCGCGTGATCAGTGTGAATCGCTTGATCCTGAGCGTCGATACGCTGCTGCGCCGCCTGATTGGCGAGGATATCGAGCTGGAAACACGGCCAGACGCCGAGCTGGATGCCGTGCGCGCCGACCCAAACCAGATCGAGCAGGTGCTGATCAACCTGGCCGTGAATGCGCGCGACGCAATGCCGCAGGGCGGGAAGCTGACAGTCGAGACACAGGTGGTGGCTTCGGTTGGTTCGCAGCAGCCCGGCGGGGAAGGGCGTTTTGTGCTGCTGGCGGTGAGCGATACCGGCGCGGGGATGGATGACGAGACACGCGAACACGCGTTTGAGCCGTTCTTCACCACCAAAGAAGTTGGGCGCGGCACCGGGCTGGGTCTGGCGACATGCTATGGCATTGTGCAGCAGCACAGCGGGACAATCTCGATCTACAGCGAGCTGGGGCGCGGCACGACGGTGAAGATATACCTGCCGCTGGTTGATGCGCCAGCCGAGCGCGACGTGGCGGGCGATGCGGCGAACCTGCTGCCACTCGGCAACGAGACGATTTTGATCGTGGAGGATGACGAGTCGGTGCGCAATCTGGCGGCGCGCGTGCTGCGCGCGCTGGGCTACCGCGTGCTGGAGGCGGCCAATGGCGAGGCAGCGGCGAGTGTGGCGCGCGCCTACCTGCCCGCGCCAATCGACCTGCTGCTGACCGACGTGGTGATGCCGGGGCAGGTTGGCACGCAGGTGGCAGCAAACATTGCGCACATCTATCCTGGCATTCGGGTGCTGTATACCTCGGGCTATACCGAGAATGTGATTGTGCATCACAACGAGCTGGATGCGGGCGTGGCATTTCTTGCCAAGCCGTTTATGCCGGCGACGCTGGCGCAGGCGGTGCGGCAGGTGCTGGATGGGCGCGATGTGGTTGAGGGGTGAGGGAAGGCTTGTCATAAAGGAAATTTATGAATATCCGTATCCGCCCGGCAACGCTTGAGGATGTCGCATTCCTTGCCGACGTGGTGATGACTGCGGCTGTGGCGCAGGGGCGCTTCCCCGCCGACGCAGATATCGATGAGTATCGGGCCGGGTATGAAGAATGGACGCGTGAAACCGTGCTTGGGGCTATTCCCGACTGTGACCTGAGCGTGATTGAATATGAGCACCGGCCTGCTGGGCGCCTGCGGGTGGTTCGCGCGCCAGCGGGCATCACGCTCGCAGGCTTGCAGCTGCTGCCCGCATTTCAGAATCAGCGCATTGGGACGACCCTGATTGGTGAGCTGAAAGCGGAAGCCGAGCAGAAGCGCCAGCCGCTGTTTATTTCAGTTGAGAAGGATAACCCGCGCGCACAGCGCTTGTACGAGCGCATGGGGTGCACGGTTGTCGGCGAAGACGAGCAAGAATACCATTTGGCATATTACCCGGCTGCCGAGAACCGAGAAGCACGAACTGAGAACCAAGAACCGAGAACCGAGAACCGAGAACCGCAGAACCACAGACCAAACAGCAGGCAGGAGAAAGTTTTGAGTGCTGAGTGCTGAGTTTTATAGCTATTTGTAGAATGATTGACTATTATCTGCTGGCGAGAAACACATTGTAAAGCTGAAAGACCACTGCCGACTGCCGACTGCCGACTGCAAACTGCCGACCGCAAACTGCTATAGCCAGCCTTCAACTGGCACGGTTCACATTTACACCAACGCTTTGCGCTTTTTGCGGTGAAGTATCCCGCTTTCGTCGGCCACTCGCCCCAATCGCTAATCGCAAATCCTCCGTGTCTCCGTGTCTCCGTGGT
>LJCR01003415.1 GCA_001399705.1 Kouleothrix aurantiaca | reverse complement strand
GGAATGTGCGTCGCGCCCAGGCACGAAACCGCGCGCACCGGGCCGAACAGGTTGTCGAGCACATAGCGCCAGTGGCAGAACATATCGACAATAATGCCGCCGTCGTCTTGCTTGCGGTAGTTCCACGAAGGGCGCTGCGCCGCCTGCCAGTCGCCTTCAAACACCCAGTAGCCAAACTCGCCGCGCACCGACAGAATGCGCCCAAAGAAGCCGCTGTCGATCAGGCGCTTGAGCTTGCGCAGGCCCGGCAGAAACAGCTTGTCCTGCACCACGCCGTTTTTCACGCCAGCGTCGCGCGCCAGCCGCGCCAGCTCCAGCGCGGTGCCAACATCGCTGGCAATCGGTTTTTCGCAATAAATATGCTTGCCGGCGGCCACGGCGGCGCGCACGGCATCGGCGCGGCGGCCAGTGGTTTGCGCGTCGAAGTAGATCGTGTCGTCGGGGTTGCGCAGGCAGGCCGCCAGATCGGTGCTCCAGCGTTCGACGCCATGGGCGCGGGCGAGCTGTTCGAGCTTGCGCGCGTTGCGACCGAGCAGAATCGGATCGGGGATGAGGCGGTCGCCGTTGGGCAGCGCCACGCCGCCCGCGTCGCGAATCGCCACAATCGAGC
>LJCR01003408.1 GCA_001399705.1 Kouleothrix aurantiaca | reverse complement strand
GCCGCGCAGGTGGCAGGCGGCCGCATCGCTGGCCGGCTGGCCCGCGACGCTTGTGTCGCCCAGCGCCAGGCCCGCCATGTGGTGGTGGTGCACGTGCTGCATGCTTGCCTGGCTGAACAGCAGCGGCAGCCACACTTGGCAGTGCACCACGCACAGCAGCGGTTCGCCCAGCCCAACCACCAGCGCCACCAGCACCATAGCCAGGTTGCGGCCGGGGCGCATGCGCTTTGGCCAGCGCCGGAAGCGCCAGCGAGCAATGCGCTGTTTGTTGAGAAAGGCAAGCGACATAATCGTTCAAAAGCTGCGTGCTATTTCACAAACATACTTATACTTGATCGCAACGGCGGCGTCAATCCGGCGTTGGTTGCAATCTTTTCACCTGCGGTTATGGCGTATGAACCGCCCGCAACCGCGCCTGCCTGTGGTATAGTTGCCGCATATCCGCCAGCTTTGTGAGAAAACGATGCGTTCACAGACAAGCTTTTTTGCGTTTCAGCACCGGGCGCTGGGCGGGCTGCTGGCCTGGGGCCTGGTCAGCATCGTCGCCAGCGTGCCGCTGCTGGCCAGCCGCAACCCGGTGCTGCGCCACGCCGGTTTGCAGGCCGCCACCT
>LJCR01003404.1 GCA_001399705.1 Kouleothrix aurantiaca | reverse complement strand
GCGCAAGGCCAATCAGACAAACGACGAAGGACGAGTGACCAAAGCTTTGCGCTGAGGTCATTCGTCCTTCGTCGTTTGTTAGCGGTTCGTTGGCCGCGCCCTTCGATACGCGCTTCGCGCACTCAGGACGCGGTCGTGTCTGTCATCACTTAATCCTCGGCAATCGAGAATTCGGTGACGCTGCCCTGCGTGACTTTCTGCGCCTCGATCTTGACCTTCAGCTCGCGCTGGCCCTGCGTCAGCGTGTATTTCCACTGCCCGTCCTCAGGATCGTGGTCGGTGTCGGCGATCGCCCAGCCACTGGCGGCGAAGGCGCTCTCGTAGAAGGCTTTCACATCGGCGGCGGGCGCGTTGGCGACGTAGGTATTTTTCAGCTTGATCTGGCCATTGTCATCGTCGCGATCCTGCTTGGTGCAGGTGGCGCCGTCAAAAACCGGCAGGCCGGGCACGACGCTGCAGTTGCCAATCACGTCTGCGCCAGCCGGGGCAGCCGGCGGTTGGGCGGCGGGCGCGCCAGCGCCGGCCTGTGGTGCGGCGGGCTGCTGGGCAGCAACCGGGGCAGCTGGTGCGGCCGGCGTCGCTGCGGTCTGCGGCGCCATGAAGCGGTAGGC
>LJCR01003405.1 GCA_001399705.1 Kouleothrix aurantiaca | reverse complement strand
GTATGTACGATTGACGGTTTACGATTGGGCGAGCGACGACCGGAATATTCAACCGCAAAGGACGCAAAGGGGTTGCAGGTTGAATATTTGCAGGTTCCTGCCTACTGCAGACTGCACACTATTCACCCTTTCACCCAATCATCTTGTCACCCTGTCTACGGCGCGCGCTGGCCCAGGGTCACGCCGGTGCCGCGCTCGACGCGCGTGCCGGGGCGCGGCTCCGAGCTGACAATCTGGCCCGGGCCAAACTGGTTGCACAGGTCGCCCAGCTTGTCGCAACCCTGCTGATCGACAAACGACACGAACAGGCCAGCCGCCTCGATGCGCGCGCGGGCTTCGGCCTCGCTCATACCGGTGATCTCGGGCACCACCACTTTGTTGCCGATGCTCACCACAATCGTCACGGCCTGGCCGCGCGGCAGCTTGACGTTCACCGGGTCCTGGCGGATCACAAAGCCTTCGCTGATCGTGCTGGCTTCTTCCTGCACCTGCACCTGGAAGCCGGCCGCCGCCAGCAGGTTCTGCGCATCCGAGGCGCGCGTGCGCTGCACGTCGGGCACATCGACCAGCTCGGGGCCAAGGCTCAGGGTGAGCGTGACGATGCTGGAGGC
>LJCR01003407.1 GCA_001399705.1 Kouleothrix aurantiaca | reverse complement strand
CAGGCTGTGCATGGTGTCCGGCGTCGCGCCGACGCGGGGCAGCACCACAATCGGCGCACCGAGCACGTCGGCAGGGTCGCTGGTGACATGAAGCACCGCGCCCACATGCGTGAGCGCGCGCACAACGCTGCGCAAATTGCCAGCCCCATAGTCGATCACGGCGATCGGGCGATCTGCTTCTGTGTTCATAGGCGTGTATTATACCATTTCCCAGCTAGGACGCCTGCCAGACGCGGAAGCTTGCGGTTTGCGCAATGCAGGCAACATGCTCAAAATTCGCGTGGAGCAGCTGGTCGTAGCGCAGAAATGCGTTCGCCACCAGCGTGAAGCGGCCGCCGGGCCGCAGCGCCCGCCGCGTCTGCGCGATAAAGGCGTGCGCCACCGCATAGTCGATCGCCTTGCCGACGTGGAAGGGCGGGTTGCTCAGCACCTCGTCGTAGGTGCTGGCCGGGCCGGGCGGCACGCCATCGGCGGCGCGGGCCTGCGCGTTTGCAATGCCGTTGCGCGCCAGCGTTGCGGCGGCCGAGGCGACGGCCAGCAGGTTGGCGTCGGCTAGGTCGGCGTGTGCCGCGCCCATGCGTGCCGCCAGCGCGCCAATCACGCCCGCGCCG
>LJCR01003406.1 GCA_001399705.1 Kouleothrix aurantiaca | reverse complement strand
CGCCAGCGCCCGCGCTTCGACTGCCCATTCCTGCATGTTCTCGGTGCAGATCAGCACGTGCTCGGAGTGCGCCTTGACGCTGTCGCTGGCGTCGGGGGCATTCTTCGCGGCGGTGGCGGCGTCGCCGGCCGCGCGCAGGTAGCCGTTCTGCGCGCCGTTCTGCAGCAGGCCGAAGCCATCGCCCGGGTTCTGCGAGCGCCCGTCGCCATCCAGGTCGCCAAACTTGGGGTCGAGCGAGCCGGCGATCAGGTTGTAGACGTGCTCGGCGTGGCGCTTGACGCCGGCAAGGTCGCCAGCGGCCTTGGCATCGGCCAGGAACTTGGCATGGCGCGCCAGCTCGTCGGTTTGCAGGCGGATGCCCGTGATGTAGCCTTGCGCGGTGGGCAGGCCCGGCCCGTTCGCCAGCAGTTGGGTGAGGAACTGCGATGCCTGGCCGGGCAGCACGCCTTCGAAGATCGGCTGGCCGCTGGGCTGGGCGGGCTGGCTGCCCGCTGGCTCCTGGCTCACCACAAAGCGATTGAAGCGCGCGGCCAGGTTGCTGCCGTCGGGCGAGTTAAAGGTGCCGGTTGCGCCGCCTCCGCCGTCAATCGCCAGCGGGCCAAGCGGCTGGG
>LJCR01003399.1 GCA_001399705.1 Kouleothrix aurantiaca | reverse complement strand
CGCTACAGCTACGACGTGCGACTGCCCGGCCAGCTCTACGCCCACGTGCTGCGCAGCCCGCACCCGCACGCCAGGATCACCCGCATCGACACCAGCAAGGCCGAAGCGCTACCCGGCGTGCGCGCCATTCTGACGCACAAGAATGCGCCCGACATTGCGTGGTACGAAGAAAGCAAGCTGTTCGACCGAACCGTGCGCTTTGTTGGCGATGAAGTGGCGGCGGTCGCGGCCGACAGCGAAGAAATTGCCGAAGACGCGCTTCGGCTGATTGAGGTTGAATACCAGCGGCTGCCGTTTGTGACCGACATTGCCGCCGCGCTCGCGAAGAACGCGCCCGCGCTCTACAAAAAGGGCAACATCGCTGGCGAACCGCAGAAGTACAAACGTGGCGCGCCGGCCGCCGGGTTCAAAGCGGCCGACATCATCATCGAGCGCGAGTTCACCACGCAGACTGCCGTGCACAACAGCCTGGAGCCGCACGGCTGCACGGCCGTGTGGGAAGGCGAGCAGCTCACGATTTACGCCTCGACGCAGGGCGTGTGGGCGGTGCGCGCCGACGTGGCCGAGAAGCTGGAACTGCCCGAGCATCACGTCCGTGTGATCAAGCAGTAC
>LJCR01003403.1 GCA_001399705.1 Kouleothrix aurantiaca | reverse complement strand
TTCGAGATCGGCGGCACAGTCGCCACGCTGCTGGTGAAAGAAGGCGACACCGTTGCCGCCGGGCAGGTGATCGCGCGCCTCGACCGCGACGCCAAAGCGGTGAACCTGGCCCGCGCCGACGCGCAGCTCCGCGCTGCCGAGGCGCGCCTGCACGACCTGAACGACGGCCCGCGCCCGGAGGCGGTCAGCGCCGCCGAGGCCCAATTGCGCCAGGCGCAGGCCCAGCTCGGGCAGACGCTGGAAAGCGTGACGCCGGAGGATCTCGCGGCGGCGCAGGCGCAGATCGAGGCGGCCGGGGCCACGCTCGGGCGGCTGCGGCAGGGCGCGGCCGGCGCCGATATTCGCGCCGCCGAAGCCCAGCTTCAGCAGGCCCAGGCCAGCCTCGCAAGCCAGCGCGACCAGCTTTCGGCGGGCAAAACCAATGCCGAGCTGCAGCTCAGCCAGGCCGCCGACCGCCTGATGCAGGCGCAGACGGCCTATTCGACCGCCAAGTGGCACTGGGATCACGTGCAGGCGCACGGCACCGACCCGATCACGCCCAGCGTTCCCGACGCAGCGCGGCCGGGCAAAACCAAGGCCAACAAGCTGAACGAAACCCAGAAACAGCAGTAC
>LJCR01003400.1 GCA_001399705.1 Kouleothrix aurantiaca | reverse complement strand
GGATGTGGCCGCGGCCTATGCGCCGGTGGCGGAGGAGGAGTAGGTATCACTGACGAAAGACAAAGGACGAATGACGAAGGAAGATCTTCTTCCGTCATTCGTCCTTTGTTGGTTGGGGCTGATACGCGAAAAGAGTTCTTGTAATACCAAGTTCGGGTAAACACTTGCATTTTGTCATTCTGAACCCTTCGGCTCCGCTCAGGGTAAACTCAGCGCCAGCGGAGTGAAGAATCTCCTATTCACGGCAACGAGAGATGCTTCGCTGCGCTCAGCATGACAATTCCCAAGTAATTATCCGTATTTGGTATAACTTGCGCACCTGCAAACTTGCGAACCTGCAACCCTCCGCGTCCTTTGCGCTCTTTGCGGTGAAATAATCCCGTCGCCCTTCGATACGCGGCTGCGCCGCACTCAGGACGAAGTCGTCGGTCCACCTACCCTGAGCTTGTCGAAGAGCCATTCGTCCTTCGTCTTTCATCGTTCGTCGGTGGGTCGCCTCACCCCGCCTGCTGAACGCGCGCGAGGGCATCTTCGGCGCGCGGGCAATCGCCGTCGGCGGCGGCGAGCGCGCGCCGGTAGGACGTAGCCGCCTCGCCCGCGTGGCCCAGCCGC
>LJCR01003402.1 GCA_001399705.1 Kouleothrix aurantiaca | reverse complement strand
ACCACCGGCTTGCAAACCGGCGGCGCCGAAAGCATGCTGTTTAACCTGCTGGCGAACCTCGACCGGGCGCGCTTTGCGCCGGCTGTTGTTTCGCTGCGCGAACCCGAGCACTGGCGCGCGCCAATCGAGCGCCTGGGCATCCCAGTGCTGTCGGTGGGCATGGAGCCAAGCCGGCCCACGCCCGGCGCGCTGGCGCGTTTGCGCGCCCTGGTGCGCAACAGCGCGCCCGACCTGCTGCAAGGCTGGATGTACCACGGCAATAGTGCGGCGGTGGCGGCGCGCAGCGCCTGGCCTGCGCCCGTGTGCTGGAGCATCCACCACTCGATCTACGCGCTGCGGAACGAGAAGCCGCTCACCAGCGCGCTGATCGCCGGCGGCGCGCTGCTCGCACGCGTGCCGGCACGGATTTTCTATGTGTCGCACGTCAGCCGCGCCCAGCACGAGCGCCTGGGCTACCGCGCGGCGGCGGGCGTGGTCATCCCAAACGGCATCGACACCGAGCTGTTTCAGCCGCTCCTGCCGGATGCGCGCGCCGCTGTGCGTGCCGAGCTGGGCGTGTCGCCCGATGCCCTGCTGATCGGCCTGATCGCGCGCTTTCACCCGCAGAAAGAC
>LJCR01000340.1 GCA_001399705.1 Kouleothrix aurantiaca | reverse complement strand
GTATTTGTCGTTGTTGGCGACGGTGATGAGCTGATCCTTTAGGTAGTCACGGCTCTTTCGTGCCGTGTCAACCTCCCCCGAAGCAAGGTCAACGTGATTTTGTCGTAACTGGTGAAATGCAGTGTTCACATAGTATGGCATTCTACCCCCTGAAGCACTGTCGTCTTCCTCCTAGAAGCCGATTTGCGGCGAATTATAGCACAAACATTCGGAGAAGTGTGACTGCGAAAAGGTTCGCTGCGATAGTTCAAGTCTGGAGGAAAATAGCCTAACTATTTGTCCAAAAACACTCCTGAAAACCCTATTGTGATAAAATTCACTCACACTTTTGGCTAGTAGTACAGGAGGAAGGTTATGTCTGAAGGTGGGTGCAGTTGCACATGCTCACAGTGTGAAACTGGTTATCACTGCGGTGACAACGAGAAGGGTTGCCACTTCCACGATGACTAGGTAGTGGAGACCGAGCTGGAATTTGAAACAAACGCCGGCGCGTGGGCTATCTCACGCGCCTTTTTAATTCGATACAATCAAATTATGTTTAAGTCTGTAGGCGGCATCGAACGGTTAAAAGGCATGTTGCAGACTAAACTGGATGGGCAAGCAACACAACCGCTCAGCCCTTCACAACTCTCAACAATCGAAAACACCGAACTCTTAAAAGTGGGGGAGAAAATCGATCTCGTCTTAATTTCACTCGGGTACAAGCTCACATCAGAAATTTTAGATTGTATTGAGTATTACTACGACGAAAAGGAACAGGTGGAGCAGCCAACACAGCAGACAATTCAAGCCCTCGATGCCTTCTTTTCTCAGTTGCCATTCCCGTATTTCATTGACAGTCTCCAAAAGGCTGATAGAAACACTGGAAAAGAGAAACTCACGACCTGGTTTCAAGTATGTGTGAATGAGCGCGTCGCTCATTTTATGAAACAGTATGCCCACACGCTCACCGAAATCGAGGACGGTGTTTTGTATGGCTATCCTTTATCCGCGATACGAGCGTTTGCTCAACTGATAGACGTAGCTGTTAAAACCGGAAAGCCATCAATTGAACGCTACTTCGTAGGTGCTGGGAGACCTTCTATCGCTTTTTATGAAGCCGAAGAAGAGTACTACCGGCACATTTGGGACAAAGTAAAACAGGTCAGCCCGCGACTAATAGAGCAGACAGAGAAGGCATACCAAGCATCTCTTCATGGCTAACGTGTAGCCCTCTTTATGCTATACAGGTGTTCACCTTGTTAGCCGGCACATCGAGTGCTACTCTGTCCGGCACTATGTCAAACCATGTGTTTGCATTGGTGGATTGCAACAACTTCTACGCTTCCTGCGAGCGGGTATTTGACCCTTCGCTCTGGAGCCGGCCGGTCATCGTCCTCTCGAACAACGACGGCTGTGTCATTGCGCGTTCCAACGAGGCCAAGGCCCTCGGCATCAAAATGGGCCAGCCGTTTTTCACCCTCGGCCACCTCGTTTCAATACACAACATCGCCGTATTCTCCTCGAACTTCACCCTCTATGGCGACATGTCGCGGCGGGTGATGGACGTGCTGTCCATGTTCACGCCAGACATTGAAATCTACTCTGTTGACGAAGCATTCTTGGCCCTCGACGGTCTCACAGACGACCCACCTGCCTACGCCCAGCGCATCCGAGCAACAGTCTATCAATGGACTGGCATCCCAGTCGGCATAGGCATCGGGCCGACGAAGACGTTGGCCAAGGTCGCAAATCACATCGCGAAAAAGAACCCCGAGCATGGCGGTGTCTTTGATATCAATGCTCACTCCGACCTTGACGAGCTGCTCGACAAACTTGACGTTGCCGACCTGTGGGGAGTAGGGCCGCAGTACGCCAGGCTCCTTAATCGCCACGGTATCTACACCGTGCGCCAGTTCAAGCAGGCCAACGACAATTGGGTGCAAAAGCACATGACGATTTGTGGCCTGCGCGCGCTGCTTGAGCTGCGCGGCATCTCCTGTATGCCCCTAGAAGCAGCGCCACCACCAAAGAAGGACATTGCTTGCACTCGCTCGTTTGGCGCACGCATAGAGACCTTCCAGGGTCTGAGAGAGGCGATTTCAACCTACGTCTCACGTGCCGCCGAGAAGCTCCGCGAGCAGGACTCAGTCGCTTCGTATATGCAGGTGTTCATCCGCACCAGCTATTTCGGCGAAGGCCCGCAGTACAGCAACGCTGCCTCGTTGCAGCTGCCGGTGGCGACCTCGTACACGCCGCACCTGATACATTTCGGCACACGCCTTCTAGAACGGATTTATAGACCTGGCTACCAGTACGCCAAAGCTGGCGTCATCTTTTCCGGTATCGTGCCACAGGAGCACGCCCAGCTCAACCTTTTTGTGCGCCCATACCCGACGAGGCGATACCGCCACCTGATGCGGATCGTCGATACCATAAATCAAGCCTGGGGAAGGAACACCGTGCAGTTCGCTGCTGCTGGCATCTCGAAGGAGTGGAAGATGCGGCAGGCACGGCGCTCGCCCAGGTATACGACCCGCTTGGCGGAACTGCCGATTGTGAAGGCACACTAGTATTTTCACCGCACTTCGGGAACGTACTCCTCGGTGCTATACTTCCGTCATCTCTCGGCTCGACAAGATTAAGGAGCTTCGATTATGGAACCGCAAAGAAATTTCGACCAAGATTTTGCACGCTTTCTGATGTACTTCCAAGCTGCCACACCAGCCATCGGTAATGACTATATGCTTCTGCCCATTGCGGATGCTCCACTTCCGATTTATCGCGAGCGGGTTTACTGCTACGAGCTGTACCATCAACTCAGAGCTGAAATGGAAAGGGATCCGGGGAGGGCAAATTTCCCGTATTCACTAGGCGGGGAGGTTGACAAAAGGGCCCATCCGATTATGCGAGGGCTTGATATCGATGATGCTAAGCCTGACCTACTTGTGCATACACCCGGCGTCATGGGCGGCAACCTCGTTATCATCGAGGTAAAGCCAGTGAACGCCGCAGCTGCTGGCATTCAGAAAGACCTCAGAACACTGACAGCGTTCAGGAATAGAGGCCGGTATCACTTCGCCATTTACTTGGTCTATGGAGAGAACGAGCGCGACTTCCATAGAACTAGGCAAGCTGCGGTTCGATTTCAGGGACAGGATGAGGAACGCCGAATTGATTTAAGTCTCATAGACTTGTACTGGCACCCTGAGCCAGGCAGGGCAGCAGAGCGGATAGGCTGGAACGATTGATATCTACGCGCCTCTGCCGAATACGATGTATAGGCGACAGCAGAATATAGAATAGGTGTATGTGTGGACGATATACCTTCGAGCCAATTGATGACGTTCTTGAGCGATTTGATATTGATGGCGCAGAGCTGGACTTGGAGCCGAACTACAACGTCGCGCCCACCCAGACTATGCCGGTGGTCGTGCGAAACAGCCCAAATCATCTTGAATTCATGCGATGGGGGCTGATACCTTCGTGGGCGAAAGACTGGAAAATTGGCTACAAGATGATAAATGCGCGGGCTGAGACCGTCGCCGAGAAGCCAGCATACCGCAAAGCGTTCGCGTCGCAGCGATGCTTGGTGCCGGCGTCTGGATTCTATGAGTGGCGGAAGACTGACGATGGCAAGATTCCCCACTACATCCACCTTAAGAGTGGCGAACTATTCGCATTTGCCGGACTGTACGATGTGTGGCACGACGAGCAGGGGAGGGAAGTACACACCTACACCATCATCACCACTGAGCCAAACGCGCTGATGTATGAGATTCACGACCGCATGCCTGTCATCCTCAAGCGACAAGACGAAGAAATCTGGGTTGATCCGGCGGTCAAAGACCGCGAGCGGTTGGAAGCACTCCTGGTGCCCTACTCATCTGATGAGATGGAGGCATATCCGGTTTCCCCACGGGTTAATAGCCCACGGAATAATGACACCACTTTGACTGAACGCGCTGGCTAATGTCCTCAAATCGTTGACCAAGTGGCTATTGCTGAAACACCAGATATTTGCTGGTCGTAAAATTCCAGGCAAAGACGACGAGCGTCGCCAGCACGAGTGATACCAATTCGTTCAAGTGAAGTGCTGTTAAGCAAACATACATGGTGCCCGTGTTGATTGCCACGGAGGCAAAGCTTAATAACATGAAAGGCATTATTGTTTTTTGTGATTTTATTTGCGAGCGAAAAGTCCAGGAACGATTCCAGAGAAAGCTATTGATCGTGCTGACCATGTACGCGATTCCTTTCGCCCATACCAAGCGGGTTTGAAACAGTCCCACATATCTGGACAGTAGAAAGTACAAAGT
>LJCR01000034.1 GCA_001399705.1 Kouleothrix aurantiaca | reverse complement strand
CAACCAGACTCCGGGGCGTCCCAGCGCGCGGAGTTGCTCGCGTAGTGGCGCGGCCTGTCCGCCACCACCCATGTGTGTCAGCGCGTGTGCGTCCAGCCCTGCCAGGTCCGCATCGCTAATCTCGTGCTCACCGTGATCGGCGTTGTGGTGCGCACTATGCTCAGTGCTGCCGTGCGTGCCGACTGCGCTGGCGGTATGCTCGCCCTCCGTCGCTTGCCGCCGTCGAGGCAGCAGGACGATCAGCCCAATCAGTGTGATGGCGCCCATCAGCACGAGTGACCAGAAGGTGGCGCGCCAGCCTAACGCACGCCCGACTGCCGCGCCGATCGGCGCGCCCAGAACAGTCGAGGCCGTCAGACCAGCGAAGACCGTGGCGATCGCGCGGCCCTTCACCTGCGGCGCGACCAGGTCGGCGGCGAACACCGCCGCGATGCCGAGGAACGCGCCATGCGCCATGGCCGAGATCACCCGGCCGGCCATAATAATGTCGTAACTGGGGCCGAGCGCGGAGACGAGATTGCCGACGAGAAAGACCGCGGCGGTTGCCAGCAGCATACGCGGCCGCGACACACGCGAGCCAATCGCCGTGAACAGCGGGGCGCCGATGGCGACACCAATCGCGTAGGCGCTCTCGAACAAGCCAACCGCCCCGAGCGTGACCTTGAGATCGGCGGCGATCTCTTGCACGACCCCTGCGACAATAAACTCATCCGCGCCCATCGCGAACGCGCCGATGACCATGGCCCAGATCGCTAATGGTAAGCGTTTCATGATTGTTCCCTTTCCAATGAGTGGGTCGGTTTCGGCCCGCTCGCAGCATCCCATTACGCTGCGTAGCTCCACGATACAGCAGGCCGCTCTGTCCCACTATCCGCCATTACCCCAGGATGCTATAGGCCATCTGGCGGGAATACGTCACACACCATGCGGGATGTGAGGTCGGCAGGGTACGCAACGTATTGAAACGAGGAGGTAGCGGGAGGCGCCGATCATTCAGCTTTTTTAGGGTTACACAGCTATAAAGCGTCCTATTGAGCGCGGCATAAAGTTCTAACGTGGGCGGAAAGGGGAGGGGCTCGGGGAGAGCTTTCGGCCCCCGAAGCCCCACTCATAGTACATCTTTATGCCGTGCACAGTAATACTCGTTCTGAAGGCAGCTCGCCCGTGGTGACAGCTTGGCCAGGAGAGCGCCTGGAACTGGTAAGCCATGCCCGCTTCCCCATTCTTGCTCAGGTACGGTTAATTTGACAATTTTATTGTCAATATGGTAATATAGTTGGCATATTAGCAATATACTTACTCTACGAGAGGCAGTCGATTATCTCTCGCCGAGGCAGCAAATCATCAGGAGGTGGAGATGCGGCCAACATCTCACACGGGTACCGACCAAGTAGGCAGAGACTCAACTGCCGTGGGACCAGAAACGCACAGCGCGCAGAAAAGCGTTGAGGCTCTGATGGCTTTGATCGAGGAGGCTATCGCACTCCACCTCCAGCTCCAGGTACTCACAGAGGAGCTTCATGGTCACAGCGAGTTGTCGCGCGCCTGTCGAGGGATTCTGCGGGACCTCTATCGGCTTGGACCACGAACGGTGCCGCAACTCGCACGCGGCAGGCCCGTATCGCGTCAGAATGTGCTGATGCTCGTGAACCGGCTGATAAGTGACGGGCTGGCCGAGCAGATTCGCAACCTCGAGCACAAGCGCTCCTATCTAGTGCGCCTTACCTCGCGTGGAAAGGCGCTGCTCGAGGAGATGTGGAGTCGTGAGACGGCGTTGCTAAACAGTCTGAACCTCAATCTCTCGACAGACGATCTCCAAGCTGCAACGAACGTACTGCACCGCCTCCGGGAAGCGCTTGAGGAGCATCAGATAGACCAGTGACAAGCCATTGAGGACGCAGACCAGGTCAAGAGCACACGATGCTCGTATGTCTGTGGAAAACGCATGGAGGATGGCTATGAACTTGACCAACAGCGAGCAACGATTCGATACAATTGTAATCGGCGGAGGACAGGCTGGTTTATCAATCGGGTATTACCTTGACAGACAAGGCCGAGATTTCGTAATCCTGGACGCCAATGACCGAATCGGTGCGAGTTGGCGCAGGCGTTGGGATTCGCTGAGGCTTTTCACCCCAGCCCGGTACAGCAGCTTGCCAGGTATGCCCTTCCCTGTGCCGCCCGATACATTCCTGACAAAGGACCAGGTCGCCGACTACTTGGAGGCGTACGCCGCCCGCTTCCAGCTCCCCATCTGGTTAAACGCGGTTGTCGATACGCTCAGCAGAGAAGACGATCGCTACATCGTAAGCCTTGGGGTCCATCGACTCGAAGCCAAGCACGTCGTGGTGGCAACCGGCGCCTTCCAGCACCCCAAGGTTCCTGCCTTTGGCGATCTGCTGGACCCGGCGATCGCTCAATTCCATTCGAACGACTACCGCCGTCCCAATCAGCTCCGAGACGAGGATGTTCTGGTCGTCGGAGCAGGCAATTCGGGAGCCGAGATCGCGCTGGAGCTCGCGAAGACCCGGCGCACAAGGCTTGCGGGTCGTGACACCGGTCATCTGCCAAAAAGATACCCGCCGATCATCCGCAAGCTCTACTGGTGGCTCATTCACACGGTACTCACCACCGACAACCGGAGCGGCCGCCGTTTCAAGACACTGACCGGCAAGAAAGGCGCACCGCTGGTTGGGATCTCGCAGCAAGATTTCGAGCGTGCAGGAGTGGAACGCGTGCCGCGGATGGTGGGCGTGCAAGATGGAAAACCACTTCTCCAGGACGGGCGTGTCTTGGAGGTGGCAAACGTGGTCTGGTGTACTGGGTTTGCTGCTGACTTTCGCTGGATTGACCTGCCTGTGTTTGGGAGCGATGGGTACCCAGTTCACACTCGCGGTGTGGTGGAGGGCGAGCCAGGGTTATACTTTCTCGGGCTGCCGTTTCAGTATTCGCTGACCTCGTCCCTGATCGGTGGTGTGGGCAGAGATGCCAGCTATATAGCCGAGCAGATTGCCGCGCGATCATCAGTGCCGGCTCAGAGCGCTGAGCCTGCCGCGACCGCACTTGGCTAAAGAAAACAAGCTTCAGTGCAGGGCGCCGACGGGTGCTCCACCCAATGGGCCGATAGGGATACGTGCTATCGTGGGCAAGCGTGTGAGAACAAGATCTCCGGCTCACCGAGACACCTCAACACGGCTGGTGGGCGCGTGTCGCCGTCGTCAGATATCGAACTATGCTATCATGGCAGTGGCGTGACGCAGATAGAAAGTAACGATGGCGTATGAGCATTCGGGTAGTGATCGCCGACGATCATAATGTGGTTCGCAAAGGCATTCGCGATTTGCTCTCGGACGAGGACGATATCGCGGTTGTCGGCGAGGCGCGCAACGGGCACGAGGCGGTAGATCTCGCGACGGCGCTTCAGCCCGATGTGGTGGTAATGGATATCGCCATGCCGGAGCTGTCGGGGGTCGAGGCAACCCGGCAGCTCCGCGCGCAGGCGCCAAACGTCCGCGTGCTCGTGCTCACCGCCTACGAGGACGACCCGTACATCTACAGCTTGCTTGATGCTGGCGCGACCAGTTACATCCTCAAGACTGCCGAGAGCCGCGAGATCGTGCGGGCTGTACGTGCGACGGCTGCGGGTCAGACGGCGCTCGACCCGGCCGTCGCCCCTCGGCTGATCGCCCGCATTACCCAGCCATCCAGCAAAGGCGACACCCTGACCGAGCGTGAGCTCGATGTCCTGCGATTGGCAGCGCGCGGCCAGACGAATAAGCAGATCGGAGCCGAGCTGGCAATCAGCGACCGCACGGTACAGAACCATCTGGCGAACATCTACACCAAGCTGGGCGTTGCCTCGCGCACCGAAGCAGTGACCGCCGGCCTACAGCGCAACTTGATACGGCTCAACGAGTAGTCGCATGCGTCGTGCCGATTGTATTTCCTGCAACACAGTTGCAGGCATACACCACCCGCCGGGCGGCATTGTCTACCAAGACGACCACTGGGCCTTCTTTCTGCGCTCGCGCCCACTACTGGTCCCAGGTCAGGGGTTTGTCGTGCTCAAGCGTCACTGCGAGCGCCTCAGCGACTTGACATGGGCTGAATTGCAGGCGCTTGGCCCGATGATGCAGTGTGCGGAACACGCGCTACATCAGGTGCTGAAGCCAGTAAAGGTTCATTTTGGCCTGTATGCAGAGGCAGTCCAGCACCTCCATCTGCATGTCCTGCCGCGCATGCCGACCCTGCCGGCCGGCAACATTCCTGTCACCATCCTCAGTACCTGGTACGATCTACTCGTCCGCATCGGCCTGAAGCGCGCGTATCCCGATACTGTGGTTGCCGATGTCGCCCATCGCCTACGCGCTGCCATGCAGTCGACGGGCGTATAAACGCGTTCATCACGAGCAGATACTGCTCGATAGTCTGTTTTCGGAGA
This sequence comes from Kouleothrix aurantiaca, assembly GCA_001399705.1. Lineage (GTDB taxonomy): Bacteria > Chloroflexota > Chloroflexia > Chloroflexales > Roseiflexaceae > Kouleothrix > Kouleothrix aurantiaca. Next base: position 6,606 of record LJCR01000034.1, on the reverse strand, counting down.
TGACGATGAGCTCACATGATCAATCAGCTGCATACTCCACCGCGCTTCGCGAATTGCAGCGTCGCGCCGAGATGATGGCGCAGGGCGACCTGAGCGCGCTTGGTCAGCCAGTCAGCGACATCCCTGCACTCGAGGATCTGCGGCGCGCGATCGACGTGCTGGGCGCGCACACCGAGCAGGGGCTGCGCAGCCAGCACAGATATATTGCCGCGCTCAGCACGGCCCAGGAGGCCGAGCGCGGCCGGCTGGCGCGCGAGCTGCACGACGAGATCGTGCAACAGCTGATCGCACTCGGCCACAGTGTCGACCGCGTGCAGCGGTTACTTGGGCGCGATCCAGCGCAGGCCACCGAGCGACTACAAACCATGCGCGCGAGCATCACCGCGCTGGTCGACGAGCTGCGCGCGATCATCGGCGACTTGCGCCCGCCGGCCCTGGAAGAGCTGGGGCTGCTGCCGGCGGTTGAGCTGCTGCTCGAACGCAGCGGTGAGGGTGGGCCGGAGGTCACACTGGTGGTCCAGGGCGATGAGCAGCGGCTGGCGCCACAGAGCGAGCTGGCGTTGTTTCGCATCGTGCAGGAAGCCTGGAGCAATATCCGCCGTCATGCCAAAGCGCGCCAGGCCGATTTCACCTTCGTCTACAATGATGACGGCCTGTATGTGACCATCAGCGACGATGGTGTAGGATTCGTGCCGTTGTCAGACACGCAGGCGCCGGGCGGACACTGGGGGCTGCGGGGGATGCGCGAACGGGCTGAGCTGACCGGCGGCACACTGACGGTGAGCAGTCAGCCCGCCCAGGGAACACGCATCCACCTCTGCATTCCCTACCCCGGTGTGCATGGCCGCGATCCGGTGTGTGGCATGCCGGTCGGCCCGGAGGCGATCGGCGCGGAGTATGCTGGCCAACTCTACCGCTTCTGCTCGCCCGCCTGCCGCGATCTGTTCCTGGCCCAGCCTATGCAGTACACGGCACCCGCCTAACTGTCCTGTCGGCATTGTCGACAGTAGGCTCGCTGCGGAAAGCTCAGACAGGCACGCCATTAGGCAGGCGCCGAGGGCTCCCCAAGGTCGCTCTCCGGCGATGCTGCCCGAACAGCTATACTGGCCTGGGCAATCGCCTGGCAGAGGCGTTGTGGTTCATCGGTCCCAATCCGCAAGCGCCGGCCATCGGTCAACGTGAGCTCCACGGCAGCCAGCCCTGACACATTGTAGAGCCAACCACGCGGGGTCCAGCGAATTCCCCATCCATACCACCACCAGTTCCGCACGACGGTACACGTTCGTATCGTCGCCAACGGCACGCGCTTGCGGATGAGCCCAGGACCGAACCGTGCGGTCAAGACCACATCCTGGATCTCGATCGTGAGCCAGGCGAATTGCACTGCCGTAACAATCAGGATGATCAGGACGACGAGGAGCGCCGCCGCAGGGGCCTGCGCAAGGAGAGCGCCGCCCACCAGGAGCAGGCCCATCCCAATCACGCCCAGCGTGACAAAGCCGATCTGCGTATGGCGATAGTTGAACATTCGGCGTTTCCACTAACGTATCAGTTTCTGCAGCCATCCTACGTCATCTATGCCTCGACAGGCGCCGTCATCGCAACCGGGTTTCTGATCTCTGGCGCGACATGCTCGCGCCGGATGCCGAAGCCGATCAGGCGCACCGGCAACTCGCGAATGAGCGGCAGGTTGCGCAGGAGGGGGAGGCGGAACAGCAGCGGCAGTTGAAAGGCGGTGCATGGGTCCAACGCGCGGTTGATCACCCGGTCCTGGACGCCACTGATGATCGTCTGAATGATCCGCGTCGGCAGTTCGCGGCGCCGCTGGACGCGCGCCAGGCCGGCGCTCGTCACACGCCCGGCTTTGAGCGGCTCGGTCAACAGATTAGCGGTCGCCACCGCGTCCATGATCGCATAGTTGATGCCGTTGCCGCCGGCCGGCGACATCACATGAGCTGCGTCGCCGATCAGCAGCAGACCTGGCTTGTACCAGCGCTTCAGACGGTCAGCGGCCACCGAAAGCAGCGACACCTGCTTCCAGTCCTGGATTTCATGAACCCGGTCCGCCAGTGTGGGATCGAGCGCGGCGATCGACTGGCGCAGCGCGTCGATGCCCGCAGCCTGGACCTGCTTGTAACTGCCCTTGCGAATGACATAGCCCAGCTGCCACTGTGCGCCACGATCCAACTCCACCAGCATGGCGCCGCTACCGAAGCGACCCATGACCCCGCCGACCTCCTCAGGGTGTTTGGACACGCGCAACCACAGCACGTCCATCGGTGGTGATGTCGTGATGGCGGCCAGGCCGGCCAGCTTGCGGACTTTCGAGAAGCGTCCATCCGCTCCGACCGTGAGCCGCGCGCGCACTTCGTGCCAGCCGTCGCGCCCCTGGTAGCGCACGCCCTGGACCACTCCGCCTTCCTCGATCAGCTCCTGCACATTGGCGCCCATAAGGAGCCTGAAGCTGGGATAGCGCTGCGCCTCAGCGGTGATGAAGTCGAGAAAGCGCGATTGCGGCATCATCGCGATAAATGGAAAGCGCGTCTTTAAGCAGCTGAAGTCGACGATTGGAGCTTGCCCAGAGGCGGTGGGAACGGTTGCGGTGCGCACCTTGGCGTGGGGCAGCTCCAGCAGCCTCTCGGCCAGGCCGATCTCGTCCAGCACCTCCAGGATCGAGGGGTGCAGCGTATCGCCGCGGAAGTCGCGGTCGAAGTCGGCATGCTGCTCCAGCAGCGTCACAGGAATGCCCTGGCGGGCCAGCAGCAGCGCCAGCACTGCGCCAGCAGGCCCGCCGCCCACAATGCAGCAGGTCGTCTCTTCGGCATCGCGGACCGCGCGCGCCGTAGGCGCCGAATGTTCGAGAGCCATACGCAGCGCTCCTTCCTTTTATTGATTAGTCAATCAACGATCGCAACAAAATATTATGCCGTTGAGCCGGGGTCTGTCAGCTGTACGAGTGTGCCTTGCAGGAAAACATCGATCGCCGTATCGACCATGGTGCGCGGACTGAGCGTTTTCGCATCGGGCTGCGGAAAAACGTCGCGCATGAGGACATAGCCCAGTAGGGGACCAAGAAAGCAGCGCACCGCTGCCCCAGAGTCCATCCGCCGCATCACTCCAGCATCCATCTGCCGCTCGAAATAGCGCCGCAGCAGCGGAAAGAGCCGCCCCGGCCCGACCCTGTTGATCATCTCGGCGACAGTGGGCCGGCGCGTGGCCTCGCCAAGCATGAGCCTGAATACCGACACCGCCGCACGGTTGTTGAGCACGCCGACGAAGGCTTCGCCAAACTGCGCCAGCGCCTCGCGCGGCGGCATCTCCATGATCGCGTCACTATGCGTCAAGAGCTGGAACAGCTGGGTGCGCTGCTCGATCACCTCGCGAAACAGGTCGGCTTTGTCCTGAAAGTAGTGATAGATCAGCGCGGGTGAGCCGATCTTCGACGCTCTAGCAATATCTTTGTTGGTGGCGTTCTCGAAGCCTTTGGTCGCAAAGACGTCGAGGGCTCCATCGATGATCTGCTGGCGCTTGCTCTCAAATTCCTGGTCGTCGCGCTGTGGTGGCATGCTCTCTCATTGATCAATTGACTGGTCAATCAACACTATACTACTGTTTGCGTACGAGTCAAGAGTTAGATCGAACCATGGAGAAGTGTATGAAGCTTACGAGCAGCACGGTGCTGCTTGCCGTTGCAGACGCACGGATACACAAATGTGCTCGCTTCAGGAGCCATCCACCTTCTTACAGGCTGCGATGATCAATTGGAGGAAGGCACGCGCTTCGATCGCCCGCACGATGCGGGAACGATAGAGCGAAGCACGGCTTCCCATGCGAATGTTGACGGCCTCCTGAATGAGCTGATGCCACTGCCGCGGGGTATACGCCAGGGCATACATCCCAGCAGCCGTCTTCGAGGTAATCGCCCGTTCGCGGAAGGTGTAGAACTGCCGGAGCACGCCCAGCACGGCCCATTGAATGCCGTAGTCGTCGAGGAGCCAGGCCATCCGCCGCGGCTCTGTGGTAAAGCGCACCCAGTAGGTGTTCAAGTTGTGGTGCATCCTGCCAAGCAGATCGTCTAGGTCCACCTGGATAGCAAAGTGGTGGGGCGACGGTCCGAGAACAGCAATCCCGCGATGTTTCAGTACCCACCACGTGACCGCATTGATATCGTGATAGCCGCTGGCATGCACAATGCCATCGTGGATGTGCGGATGCGGCGGGATCGTATCTTCAGATCGTCCGAGGTCGTGCCATTGCAGGTAACTCCCTTCTAACTGCGCCTGAGGATAGCGCTCGATCAGCATGTGGTGAACGACACGTAAGGTGTCGATATCGCTCGGAGTGCAGCGCCGGCTCGTTATGGCGATAAAGTCGATATCGCTCAGTCCAGGGTTGTAGGCGCCAAGGGCGAGCGACCCGTGCAGGTACAGGCCAGCGAGCAACCCTGGCAGCGCGTCGTTGACCAAACTGATATAAGCATTCAACACCTGTTGAACGGGTTGCGGAATGTCAGCAGACATACGCCTCTCCTGCGACAAGCCGTCACCTTTCGCATTGCCTTTACTTCTGTCCGACGATACACACACTCCCAATCGGCTTCATCTCCTTGAACGCACAGCTGGTCGAACGGAAGCCAGCGCTTGAGATCAGCTGCTGGAGGTTATCACCCAATGCCTTGACCTCGTCGCTCGTCTTGACCCACACTGGCTGAAGAATGATCGCGATCTGCCCGCCAGGTTTGAGCACGCGGCGCATTTCTGTGACGCCGGCCAGCTGATTGGGCCAGAGCTGCACGGAGTTGGCGGAGAGGACGATATCGAACGTGGCATCCGCAAACGGCAAGGCCATTGCTGAAGCCCGCTGCAAATGGACACGCCCATGCTGAATAGATCCAGCATTGCGCCTGGACGCCTGGTGCAGCATGACTGGTGACGTGTCAATACCCGCGACCAGGCCGTCGGGAGTGTGTTGGGCAAGGGCGTGAATCAGCGCGCCGGGGCCGCAGCCCACGTCAAGAATATGATCGCCCGGGTGGATGGTGAGTAAGCGGATCGTCCAGGCATTGCGTTGAATTGTCGGGCGCGCCATGATCATGCCACCGAGACGGCCGAGCAGGCCACGGGGATGGCCAAAGGTAGCATCGAGGATCTTCATCGTCGCCCTCTCGCTAGTCACTCTTCGCCGCAATCATACGCTTGCGATCTCTGGAGAGAGTGACGACGATATGCATGCTGCTGTTGCGCGAGCAGGGGCAAGAACGTGTTCTCGCACGCGCTTGCCCCCTCAGACATCAAATCGGGCCGCACCATCTGGAGCCTACGCGTCCAGCGATTTGGCTTCGTCGAACAGTTTTTCTCCGGCGCGGATCGGCACCGCGAGCCAGTTTTCAACTGGCGTCAGCGGGCAAGACCAGTCGTCGTTGTAAGCGCAGTACGGGTTGTAGGCCAGGTTGAAGTCGACGAGAAATTGGCCGTCGCCCAATGGCTCGGGGTCGAGGTAGCGCCCTGCGCCATAGGTCTCGCGCCCACGCAGCGCATCGACAAAGGGCAGGAAGAACGCGCCGCTGTCCTCGTCGGCATAGAGTGTTAGTGTCACATCCTGCCCATCCACCGTGAAGCGCAGCCGCCCGTAGCGCGTGTAGCTGCGCTCGTCACCGGTCGAGGTCTGCATCACGACCGTGTCCTTCTCGGCGAACGTCTCGATCGGCACCACGAGTCGCAGATCAGGGTTCTCGGGGAAATAGCGCAGGCCCGCGAAGGCCGCCTGCTGCTCGGCCGTGAGCGGACTCTGCGGGTGCGTCTTAAAGAAGGTATCTTTCTGCGCACGGAACTGTTCAAGCTCTGTCATTATTGTTCTCATTTCATGCTATATTTGTTATTTGACGGCGCGGAAGGTTTGCACACACCTGAACTCCCGCGCCGTCCTGTTACCTACGCCTGCTGTGGCATCAGCCGTGTTTCGGCGTTCAGCGTGCCTGCATCCGGCGCGAGCTTCGCCCGCCGCAGGCGCAGCGAATTACTGACCACGAACACGGATGAGAACGCCATGGCGCCGGCGGCGATGATCGGGCTGAGCTGCCAGCCCAGTAACGAGTAGAACAGTCCAGCCGCCACCGGAATACCGATCACGTTATAGATGAACGCCCAGAACAGGTTCCAGCGAATAGTCCCCATCGTGCGCTTGCTCAGCGCGATCGCCTGGGCGATGGCGCGCAGGTCGCCGCGCAAGAGCGTGATGTCGGCTGTTTCCATCGCCACGTCGGTGCCACTTCCCATCGCGATGCCGACATCAGCTTGCGCTAGCGCCGGCGCGTCGTTGATGCCGTCGCCGACCATCGCCACCACCCGGCCAAATTGCTGCACGCGCTTGACCTCGGCAGCCTTCTGATCCGGCAGAACTTCCGCCAGCACCTCTTTTGGCTCCAGCCCCACACGCCGTGCGATTGCCTCGGCGGTGCGCCGATTGTCACCCGTCAGCATCAGCACCTGCACGCCCTGCCGCTTAAGCTCGGCGATTGCAGCAGGCGAGGTGGCCTTGACCGGGTCGGCAATCCCGATCACGCCCAGTGCCTGGCCATCGGCTGCAATCACCGCCGCGGTCTTCGCC